>DASXMX010000637.1:0-10864 GCA_036495445.1 Tepidisphaeraceae bacterium | reverse complement strand
TGTGGCGAGATCCTCTTTGGGTTGGGCCGGCTCGCGCCAGGACGGCGCCGCACGGATTTGGAGCAGAAAGCGCAGCAGATCTTCGCCGTTCTCGCTTGCGAACCCGTTCCGCCCACCGCAGCAGAGCACTATGCGACCGTTAAACTAACGCGAGGCAGCAAAGGCCTGAGCCTCGACGAAAACGACTTGTGGATCGCGGCGGTTGCCCTTTCGTTAGGCGCCACGCTCGTCAGCCGTGACTCCGACGTACGCGGCATCAGCGGTTTGACCGTCGAAGATTGGACCACGTAAGCGCCGTTCCGTATGCGACCTGTCCTCGCTTCGAGGATTAATCAATGCTCGATCCCGCGCTTCTCGCCGACCTGCGTACCGTCCTCGCCCCCGAGGACCTGGTGACCGACCCCGCCGAGTTGTTCGTCTACGAGAGCGACGGCTTCACGATCGCCAAGGCCCGGCCGGGCGCGGTCGTCTTCCCGCGGAACACGGAGCAGGTCGTCGGCGTCGTCAAACGCCTGGCCGCCCACGGCGTCCAGATCGTCCCGCGCGGCACGGGGACGGGCCTGGCCGGCGGGTGCGTGGCGTTCGAGAACGGCGTCGTCGTCTCCACCGTCCGAATGAACCGCGTCCTCAAGGTTGACCTGGCCAACCGCGTCGCCCACGTGGAAGCCGGCTGCCGGAACCTGCAGCTCAGCGACACCGTGGCGCGCGAGCCGGGCGGGGCGGCGTTTCACTTCGCGCCCGACCCGTCGAGCCAGCGGGCCAGTTCCGTCGGCGGCAACGCCTCGACCAACGCCGGGGGGATCCACACGCTCAAGGATTTCGTCTCGTCCAACCACGTGCTCGGCATCGAAATGGTCCTCGCCGACGGCACGGTGCTGCAGGTCGGCGGGAAGGAAGGCTGCTACGAGTCGGGCAATTTCGACCTGCCGGGCCTCATCTGCGGGCACGAGGGGACGTTCGGCATCATCACCCGCCTGTGGGTCCGGCTCGTGCCGAAGGCGACCAGCTTCCGCACGCTGGTGACGATCTTCCGCACCACCGCCGACGCGTGCGAGACCGTCAGCGAGGTGATCGCCGCCGGGATGCTGCCCGCGGCCATGGAGATGATGGACGGCAGCATGGTGCAGATCGTCGAGGACGCGTTCCACCTCGGCTTCCCACGCGACGCGCAGGCGCTGATCCTCACGGAACTCGACGGCATTCCCGAGCTGCTCGATGGGTACGTCGAGCAACTGATCGCCATCAGCCGGCGGCACAACGTCGTCAGCGTCCAGCAGAGCGCCGACGCCGAGGACCGGGCCAAGCTGTGGAAGGCGCGCAAGAGCGCGTTCGGCGCGATTGGCCGGGTCAGCCCCAGCTACTGCACGCAGGACGCCTGCGTCCCCCGCAGCACGCTGGCCCAGGTGCTCACCGAGATCGACCGCATCGGCCGCGAGCACGGCCTGCAGATCACCAACGTCTTCCACGCCGGCGACGGCAACGTCCATCCCATTTTCCTCTACGACGACCGGGACGAATCCCAGGTGCAAAACACCCTCGCCGCGGCCGAGCGGATCCTCAAATACTGCATCGACATCGGCGGCACCCTCACCGGCGAGCACGGCGTCGGCGTCGAGAAAATCCACATCATGCCCTACCTCTTCGACCGCCCCACCATGGACCAGTTCCAACGCGTCAAGGACGCGTTTGATCCGCACGAACAAATCAACGGCGGCAAGATGATCCCCAGCGACAAGATCCGCGTGAACCTCATGAAGCCGGGGCGAAAGGTGCCGCAGTAGGCGGCAGGACAGGCCTGAGTCCGCGGTCCTGAGCCCTTCGTGCCGAGCCCGTCTTCGCTCACGACTCAGCACCAAGCACTCGGCACCTGGGCCTTTGCCTTGGTGGGGCAGACGTTCCTGTCCCTTCCTTCTTCAGTATTTGCATTTCTAGTGGGGGCAGATCGTTCTTGTCTGCCACACCATAACGGTGATACTAGTCCTCCATCCGACGCGGCGTAGAACCCGAGCCGCCGCAAGCGGAAGCGGCCGGGGCCCGGGTGCGGCCCGAGGTCGACGACCGCGAAGCCGGGCCGCGAGATATCCGCGCAAATGACTCGCGGGGCGATCTCCGCCACGGGATCGAGGATCGCCTCGGGCTGCCGCCACAGGCGGTCCGGATCGGCAGAGATTCCGTGCGGCTTAGCGGTTCGGTGATGCCCGCCGGGACCTCCGCATCTCCTGCCACGCGGAGGACGCCGGCGCCAAGCGTCACAGCCGGTTTCGTTTCGCGGTGGCGGCTGCCGCGCTGGAAATGACCGACTCAAGCCCTATACTGGCTCGGGTCCGAACCGCGTCGGGCGCGTAACTCAACGGCTAGAGTGCAACCCTTACAAGGTTGAAGTTGTCGGTTCGAATCCGGCCGCGCCCATTGGGAATTCATTCAACGGCGAGGTGACACCATGATCGGGCACGTGCTGACCGACAAAGAATCGTCCCTCCTGGTTGAGCTGCTGGAGAACGAATCCCGCCGGCTGGCGGTGAACGCCCGCCGGACCGATGCGCCGGACGTGCGCAAGGAGGTCCGGGAACGGCAGCGCACGGTTGACCGCCTGATCCAACGGCTGGCGGAGATCAAGGCCGGCAACTTCACGAGTTGAGCTTCATTTCGCGTTCATCACCCGCGACGGCGCGTCGAACGCCGAACGGATCGCGGGTGCGTTCGTCCTCGGTGAGGGTGAAGTTCCGCGCCCCGGCATTTGTGCGCCAGTTGGCGACGTGGTCGATCGAGGCGCGGATCGCGTCGATCGCATCCTTCTCTTCGGTCGCGCCCCACATCCGTCCGCCGATCGCCCATGCGCCGAAGATGACCGGCGACACCTTCACATCCGAACGGCCCAACTGTCGGGATTGCATCGATGGCTCCTTCTGCCCGTACTGGCTTGGACCGGACGGCAGGCCTCGACGGCAGATGAAATCCAGTACCCAATCGCTAGCGTCTGTGGCGAGCGTCACCTCTGGTCTTCCGGAGTTCGCGATGAAACTGCGAATGGTCGAGATCCTCGCTGCCCTTGCGGCCTTGCTTGCGTTCATGGCCCCTCATGCCGCGGCGAAGCCGAACATCGTGTTCGTCTGGGGGGACCAGTGGCGGGCGTTTGCGACGGGGTACGCGGACGATCCGAACGTGAAGACGCCGAACCTCGATCGCCTCGCGGAGGCGAGCATGAACGTCAAACATCCAGAGCGATCTGTTCTACGACTACCGCACCAACGTCGAGGCCTACCCGAAGTGGCAGGCGTGGATGCAAAAGACCCAGCCGCGATTGCTCATGGTGACGAAATCGCCGATTTGGTTCGGCGGTTCATGGCGGGCAAATTGTAGGCCGGCCTGCCAGGAACCGGCCGATGCCTGCAACGGCAACCGCATGGGATGGCTTGGGGAGGGCGAGTCTCCTGCCGAGCCGAGACCAATTCGTAATCCGCGGCTCGGCGGGAGCCTCGCCCTCCCGTTCAGGACGCTTGCGATCGCCCTAGGATGTCTCCGTTGGCCGCCGAGCGGCGCTTGATCGGGCGAACCCGCGCGAGGAAGATGCGCGCATATTCAACCCTTGAGAGTTGGGATCTTCCAGTATGGCGTTCACTGTGGTTGTCGTTCATCGCTCGTTCCTCCGATTCCTGGCAGCTGTTCTCGTCACGTTATTGGTTCCCATGCCACGGCATGCGCAAGCGCAAAACCCCGCGGCTCCTTCCCTCCGCATCATGCCCCAACCTGATGCGCTGCTGGATCTGGTTGGCAATCGATCGGACAAGAACAGCGTGGGGCATGGGAAGAACGTGGCATTGTACACGGGCACGCCGTCGAAGTTCTTCTTCGCGACGCACGGCTTGAACGACGTCTTCAGCGCGGCGGACGGCATGACCCTCCTTTGGCGGCCAGATCAGGTGATCGTCGATGGGACACCGAATGTGTCGGTGGACGTGGTCGACCAGCGGCAGGTGTGCGTTACCGAAAACGATGTCGTCGTGTCAAAGGTCACGCTGACCAACGCCACCGCGAAGCCGATCACGCACCGTTTGGTCATCACCGGCGACTGCCGGCAGTCCGCCGACTGGCGCGGCGGGCCGGGCGGGCAGAAGCGGACGATCGCCACTGACAACGGCGTGCTGATGACCGACCTGAACGTCTTTCCAGACTCGCTCAAAGACGGCTTGTCGATGGCGATCGGCGGCAAGCTGAAACCCGCCTCCGTCGAGGTGACGATGCCGGGGCGATATGCGCTGACGTACGACGTTCCGCTTCCGCCAGGGGAGACGGTGGCCTGCACGTTCGCCTGCGCGATCGACCCGAATGCTTCGACCGCTTCGGCCAATCTCGCAAAAGTGCTGGCCGAAGCGGATCCGATCGCGGAGAACACAAAGAGTTGGGCGAACTTTTTTAACCGGCAAGTGCCGCGGTTCGATTGCTCCGATCGCTCGCTGACTGAACTCTATTACTTCCGCTGGTTTCTCCTGAAGTTCTCCACCGCGGGCGGGAATCTCGGGTTTTTCAAGTATCCGGTCACGATGGAGGGGCGGGCGGCGTTCCAGACGTATTGCTGCTACAGCGCGCCGTTCATGGCGTTCGATTTGAACTGGGCCGACAGCGCGGACGTTGGCTTCGGGCAGATCGCGAATATGGCGGTGGCCGCGTATCCGGACGGGCGGTTCCCCTGGTACTGCTCGCCGCGAACCAATCATGTGAAGCTCGATCACCCGTCGGCCACCGGACAGTCGCTGCTCCCGTGGGCGGCCTGGCGGCATTACCAGATCCACGGCCGGAAGGACATGATCGCCCAGGTCTACCCGGCCATGCGAAAGAACATGGATTGGTGGATCGGTGACCGCGACCCGAACCACACCGGGCTCTTCGAGATCGATCACCAGTTGGAAACGGGCATGGACGACCTGCACCGCCGCTGGGCTGGCGCCAAGCCGCGGCGGTATCAGGCGATCGATGCCACGTGCTACGCGGTGTTGAACCTGCGTGCCGTGGCGAACATGGCCCGCCTGCTGGGTGATGCGACCGCGGCCGCCTACTACGACGCGTACGCCGACAAATCCGCCCACGCGCTCAACACGCTCTGTTGGGACAGCGCGCTGCAGCGATATTGCGATCGGAATCCCCAGACGGGCGAACTGTCCGACTACAACAGCATCACGATCTTCTATCCGCTGTTCGCCGGGATCGCGGGGAAAGAGCAGTTGCCAATGATCGGGCGGTACTTGCTGAATCCGCGCGAGTACGCCCTGCCGTATCCCGTGCCCGCCCTTTCCAAATCGGATCCCGAGTTCGACCCCGAGCATCGCTACTGGGCCGGCCTCACCTGGCCGGCGACCAACAGCCACGTGGTGGAGGGATTCATCTCGACCAGCAAGCGGCTCGACCGCTCGCTGCTGCCGCAGGCCGCGCATCTGTTCCGGCAGATCGCCGAGTTGCATCTGCGCCCGCGTGCCGATTTTTACGAGCACTACAACCCGATCACCGGAAGGCCGCTGAGCGATTTCCGCGATTACATGCACTCGTGGTGGATCGACCTGTACGTGCGGCACGTGGCCGGCCTGATGCCGCAGGATGACGGCTCATTGATGATCGACCCGATCCCGCTGGGGCTCGGGCGATTCTCCCTCCAAGGGGCGATGGTCCGCGGCCATGCGGTCGACGTGCTGTACAACGGCCCGGACGCCGGGCTGGTGGTGCGGGTGGATGGCGTCGAAAAGCTGCGCCGGCCGGATTTCAAGCCGGGCGATCCGCCGTTGACGGTACCTCAATAGACGCGGGTTCATCGGGTGTCCCGGCGTGCAGGTCGAACACCCGGACGATCGCGCAGTTGTCGAGCTGACGGCGAGCTGCTGGGCCATCTGCCGGACCGACGCCATATTGGGTGTCCGGCCGCCATGGCGGAGGCAACCGCATGCGACGGATTCCATCGTCCCTCCTCGGCATCGCGTTCGCCCTCGCTGGTTTCTCGGCTCCGCACGCGTGCCCCGCCGCTTTCGAATTCCCGTTTCCCGGCGCAGGCGCGGCGCCTTCCGCCGGACAAGCGATGGTGCCGCCCGGGGCGGTGAGCCAGTTTCAGGGCGTGATCGGCAACCGCGTGCAGGCGCTGACGATCCTCGCCGGGGACTACTCCACGGCCACCGGCATCTATACGTTCAACGGCCAGAACCTGGCGGATTTGAGCCTCATCAAGGTCGGCGGCTCCGGGAACCTCGCCGGCCCGGCGCCGCTGTTCGGCAGCCGCGTGAAGTGGGCGCCCGTGCTCGCCGGCAACGTCGGGTACATCGCGGCAACCAACGAGTTCACGAGCGGCCCCCTGAACGGCAACAAGTCCGAGTATGACGTGTTCGCCTTGGAAGCGGGCGGCGGTGCGCGGTTCTATTTCACCGATCACCTCAGCCTCGCCCCGATCGTCTGCGGCCTGTACAGCCACACCGAAAACAAGTTCACACCGCAGAACGCGATGGGCGAGATGATCGCGCAGGCCGCTCGCGGGACGTATGTGGATTGGCGGGTCGACACGTGGTCGGTGACGCCGTCGGTCGACCTCCACTACGACTGGCAATGGGGGCGCACCACGTTCACCTTCAGCTCGCATTACAGCTACTTTCATACGCAGAGCTTCAACAGCTCGTCGGCGGTGATCAGCGTGCATGGGGATTCATCCACCTGGGAGAACAAGCTCGACGCGGACGTGCCGCTGGGCGTGCCCGTCTTCGGCGGCGAGCTGCACACCGGCGGGTTCTTCTCCCGCACCGAACTCGGCGGCGGCGCCGCCGACGGGCTCCAGACCAACCACTTCTACACCGTGAACGGCCGGCTCGTCGTGAGCCCCCTGGGCAACCTCTGGAATCTGCACTGGATCGGCGTGGGGGCCTCGTACCTGTTCGGCGGGCATTTGAACGGGTACACGATCGGGGTGGATTTTCAGTTTGAGTTTTGAGCCGAAAGCAAGACCGAGGGCAGAGCGATGTGTGCGTGCGATGTTCTAGCGCCCCGCAATCAATCCCCTCCCTCGGTACTCCGGGGGAGGGAGGATGGACCGCCCGCGTTTACAAGGTGTGATGACGATATCGGGCTTGACTTCTCATTTCCGGTAAAAGGCGGCGTTCTTTTCGATGAACGACTTCCATTGCTCGGGGAGGTCCTGATCGTGGAAGATCGCGTTCACCGGGCACTCCATCGCGCACAGCCCGCAATCGATGCAGGGATCGGGGTCGATGTAGAGTTGTTCGGCCGTGGCGAAGCCTTCTTCCTCCGTCGTTGGGTGGATGCAATCGACGGGACAGACGGTCAGGCAGGCGGCGTCTTTGACGCCGATGCAGGGTTGGGCAATCACGTATGCCATGGGGATCTCCTTTCGGCGGCCCACCCTACCGGAATCGGATGATATGATTCCAAGACATAGTTGATATGCTACCCATAGCTCTTAGCTATGAACCTGAATCACCTGGCCATCTTCCATGCGGTCGCGGCTGAGCGGAACGTCAGCCGGGGCGCCCGGCGGCTGATGATCAGCCAGCCGGCGGCGTCGAAGCAGTTGCTCCAGTTGGAGCGGAACCTGGGCGTGAAGCTGTTCGATCGCGTGCCCAGGGGCGTTCGACTGACCGAGGCGGGTGAGATGCTGGCGCGGTACGCCGCGAGGCTTTTTGCGATCGAGGCGGAAGCCGAGTCGGCGATTCAGGAATTGCGTGGGCTTCGTCGCGGCCGGCTTCGCCTGGGCGCCAGCACCACGCTCGGCGTCTACCTGCTCCCGGACATCTTCGTTCGCTTCCGGCGGACGTATCCTGACATCTATGCGAGTTTGGAAGTCATCGGCAGCGCCGCAGTCGAGCGGCGCCTGCTCGAGGGGGACCTGGACCTGGGCTTCGTCGAATCGTTCAGCGGGGACGAACGGCTCGAAGCGGTCGCATTCCATACCGACGAACTGGTTCCGATCGCCCCGCCCGGGCATCCGCTGGCGCGCAAGCGGCGGGTGACGCCGGAGCAGTTCTGCAACGAACCCTTCGTCGTCCGCGACACCGGATCGGAGACCAAGTCGTTCGTCGAGCGGGCGCTGGCGTCCAAAGGGATCGTGGTTCAGCCGGTGATGTCGCTGGGGACGACCGAGGCGATCAAGCGGGCGGTGGCGTCCGGGATCGGCGTGGCAATCGTCTCGAAGCTCTCAATCGGGCTGGAACTCGAAGCTCGACGCCTGTCGGTTCTGAGAATCAGCGGGCTCTCGGTTCGCAGACCCCTGTACCACATCGTGCGCAAGGGCGCCGAACGCTCCGCTGCGACGGCCGAGTTCTTGAAGATGCTCTGAGTTCGCGTCGCGACAAGATGGCCTTGCGCCCGCGCCCCTGATCCGGTTTATCGGACCGGATCCCCGCCCCGCCGCGCGCCGGGTTGACTTTCAGCGGCAATTCTCTGGCTTCGACCTTATTGCCCTCTGTTGTTCCCGGGCAACAGCCCCTACAGGCGGCGCCCTCGCACCTGCGGCCGCCCCGCCCCGCCTAGATCCCGTCCGATAAAAACCACCCTCAATTCCAATGATTGACGGCCGGCGTTTGCCACGTTAAAAGTCACGAATGTTATAGATCGGCTCGCCTCGCTCTGGGACTTGAACGAAAACCCGACGAGCCGCTCAGGGCGGTGTACAGTCCCGTCACCATGAAGACGGTCACTGTCCCGACGACGGCTGGATCACGGATGAACAGCACCCCTGTCATTTCGTCGCCCTCCTCCCGGGTCATTCGCTGGACCATGGTTGTCGTTGCGGGCATCGGCTCGGCAGCCGTCCTTGGGGCGGCCCGGGCGAGCGCCGTGAAGACGACCATGAAGGCGATCGCGGCCCCTGCTGCGATTGAGGTGGCCCCGGCCGCCGCTCCGGCGCAAGTGGGCAGCGAGTTGATGCACGACGATGCGACGGCGGCGGCCCCCGAGGCCACGGTCGCCTCGGCAGTGATTCCCGCCGAAACGCACAAGAAGGTCGTCTGGCTGGAAGTGACCGCCTACTGTGCCTGCCCCAAGTGCTGCGGCCCGCATGCCCGCGGGCTGACCGCCAGCGGGCGGTCGGTCGCCTACAACGGCGGGCGGTTCGTCGCCGCCGACACCCGGCTGTTCAAGTTCGGCACCCGCCTGTCGATCCCGGGCTACGCCGGGGGTGAGCCGGTCGAGGTCATCGACCGGGGCGGAGCGATTAAAGGCTACCACATCGACATCTTCTTCCCCAGCCACGAGGAGGCCAAGGCCTGGGGCCGGCAGCGGCTGGCCGTCACGGTCGAGGAATAGCAGAACCGTCGCCGACTCATTAGACTTTGAAAATGAAGCGTGATCAGCTTTGGTTTGGCTGATCACGCTTCATGTTTTGCGGACGAACGCCCGATGGGTTGTGAGTCGTCCGGGTGACGTCCCCCCACTCGCAGAGGAGCGGATGCAACAAGGACTAACTCAAGACGTCATCACAACGCCCGGTGCGGCACCGGAAGCCCCCATCTGCGAGGCCCGCAACGTCTCGGTCTCGTTCGATCCCGCGGGCGAGCGGCTCGCGCTCAAGGACGTCTCCCTCGCGATCAACCCCAACGAGGTCGTCGCCCTGCTCGGCCCCAGCGGGTGCGGCAAGAGCACGCTGCTGCGCGCCCTGGTTGGGCTGTTGAAGCCGACGAAAGGCGACGTGCTCGCCCACGGCAAGCCGCTGATTGGGATCCATCCGGGCATCTCGATCGTCTTCCAGAATTTCGCGCTCTACCCCTGGCTCACGGTGCGGGAGAACGTGCAGGTCGCGTTGAACGGGCTCGAGCTCGACCCCGCCACCGCCGCGGCCCGCGTCGCGGCGTGCATCGATACCGTCGGCCTCCACGGATACGAGGAGGCTTACCCCAAGGAACTGTCCGGTGGGATGAAGCAGCGCGTCGGCATCGCCCGGGCACTGGCCCGCGGGCCGGAACTGCTGTGCATGGACGAGCCGTTCAGCGCGCTCGACGTCTTCACCGCCGAGAGCCTGCGGAGCGAAGTCTACCGCCTCTGGACCGGCGACAGCGGCGCGACCAACGGCAACGGGAATGGCCTGCGGAAGAACGGGGGCGCCGCGAAGCACGCCCCGGCCGTCACCGGCGTCAAAAGCATCATGATGATCACCCACATCATCGAGGAGGCGGTTTTCCTGGCCGACCGGATCGTGGTGATGGGCACGCGGCCCGGGCACATCCGCCAGATCGTCCCCAACACGATTCCCCACCCGCGGGATTACCAATCCCCCGCCTTCCAGCAGCTCGTGCAGCGGCTGCACGACATCATCGTCTCCGAGCACCTGCCCGAGGAGCCCACGCAAGCGGCCGCCGCCACGGCCCAGCCGGCCGAAGCCACGGGCGGCGCGCTCGATATCGAGCCCCTCCCCTGCGTCAACCTCAGCGAAGTCTTCGGCCTGCTCGAAGTCCTCCGCGACAACAACGGGCAGATGCCCGTCTTTAAGCTCGACAGCCTCACCGACTACGACTTCGGCCACACGCTGGCCGTCATCAAGGCCGGCGAGATGCTCGAACTGCTCGATACGCCCAAGAACCAGGTCGTGCTTACCCCGCTCGGCAAGCAGTTCCTCGACGCCGACATGCCCCACCGCAAGGCGATCCTCAAGAAGCAGCTTCAGACGCTGGGCCTTTTCCGATTCGTCCTGCAGATCCTCGCCGAGGCCAGGGACCGCCGCCTGCCGCAGGAGATCGTCGAGGAAGAGCTGGTGATGCGCCTGCCCACCGAGGACATCGAGCAACTGTTCAAGACGTTGGTCGCCTGGGGGCGATTCGCCGAACTGTTCGGCTACTCGGCCGAGGACCAGGTGCTTTCCCTCGATTAGCCGGGGTAAGGTCGTACG
>DASXMX010000636.1:0-28138 GCA_036495445.1 Tepidisphaeraceae bacterium | reverse complement strand
GGCATGAGTACATGCCCATGCCACCCTGAGAGGCAAACGCTATCGCCACCTTGGGGGGCTTCGCAGGGGTGTGGGGCAATCAAACCAGACCGGCTATGCGGATAATTTGCGTCAACCTCGGCGCGTCCCTGAAAACGCCGTGGAATTCTTCGATACTTGTGTACCATCGCGCCGGCACGCGGCGGTAAGGCACCGGGAATTCGAGCGCGTCATCTTCGAAAGGCGACGGACCCAGCGCGACGGTGAATTCCGCCGGTCGGGAGAGGGAAATTTTTGCCTCTGCTCCTCCCGGCCGGGTCTGAAGCCCGTCGAGGGTGATCGACATCGGTTCCGAGCAGAGCAGCGCCAGGCTCAAGGCATCCATCGCCCGCAGGAGGCGGAAGTCGAACAGCAGGGCGTCCTCTTCGGGGCTTGTGCCGGGAGCAGCCAGGCCGTGCGTCAGCGGCCGGTCGATCCGTAACCCAACTTGCGGCCGTAGTTGTTCCTGCAACTCGATCTGTCCGTGCTGGAATTTGTTGAGCTCAAAGACGTCCGGCGGCGAGCGATGGGCGGCCTGCGACATCAATGACAGGTGCAAAACGTGCAGGCTGACCAGCAGGCCGCTGTACGGATCCTTGTTGGCTGCCCGGCTCGCGGAGGCCGACCAAACCCGCGTCGAAATGATCGGCGGCGTCTCGAAGACGTGCAGCGGTTCGCCGGCCGGATTCAGCGTCGGGTCGTCATCGTGCAGCGGCCACCCGCAATCGTGCAGCGCGATTCCTTGGATCGCCCGCGGCGATGGCCTCGCGATCACCCGCCCGCCGATCTGCTCCGCCAACCGCCCCGACAGCAGCGCATGATCGTGCTGCGTAAACAGCCAGAACTCGTCGGCGTGGCGGTGGCGAATCATGGGGAGGAGAAATGAAGACAAAAGATGCGCCGCGACGACGCGAAGACGCAAAGTGGGCCGCAAAGAAGATCAATGCGCGAGGTTTTCACCACAAACGAGACAATAAAATCCGTCCAATCCTTTGCGGCTTCCTTCGCGTCTTTGCGACTTCGCGGCGCATTTTGTTTTCTGGCGACGGGCAACGTCATCAGATTTTACGCATCGCGCTCACCACTGCGCCTCCTCAAACGGGCTGCTCGGCGGTTTCATCTTGGGCTTGGGGAGCAGACCCAGGAGACATTTGGCCAGCGACGCATCGCCCGCGCCGCGAATGCGGATGTTCAGCGGGGAGCCCTTGAGCAGCTTCGCCTGCACCGGCGGCACGCCCTCGCCACGGTCGACCATCGCCGAAAACCGGGCCTTGGAGAAGGCCTGGGGGGTGAGCAGTTGGACGAATTCGTCCGCCCGCCAGTGGTGCAGCGGATGGCCGGCGTCGTCGATCTGGATCAGCTCCGACCGTACGGGCGAGGTCAGCACGACCGCGTCCTCCCGTTCGGCTTCGTCGAGCAGGGCGTCGATGTCGGAATAGGCGACGATCGGCCGGGCGGCGTCGTGGATAATGACGTGGGTCGCATCGGCCGAAATCTGTTCCGCCGCCGCCTTGACCTGGTCGGGCCACCGCGGCCCGCCGCTGGCGAGTTTCACGCCGGAAAAGCTCAGGTGCGGGCCGTACTTGCGCTTGGCCTCCTCCATTTCGTCGGCCATCACGACCAACTGGATTTGCTTGATCGGGTCGCGGTTGAGGAACAGCTCGACGCTCCGCAGCAGCGCCTCGCGGCCGTCGATCTTCACGAACGCCCCGCCCGCCTCGCCGGCCTGGCCGGTCGGGGCGGCGGTGAGGATCGCAACGCTGAACGTGGCCATAATCACTCCCGGGTGAACGCCTCCCGTGCATCTTCGAACCCCTGGCAGACGTGTCAAGATGAATAAAACTTGCGGCGGCCTCATGCCCGCTGGCGCGGTCCGTTCGAAACTGGGTATAATGGTGAAACATTGGGAGAGAGGGATGTCTAACAGACTCATCGAGAAGCAGGTCATTTACGACGGCAAGAAGGTCCGGCTGGAACTCCATCATCTGGAGGATGAGGAGACCGGCCGCCGGCACACGCGCGAAGTCGTGGTTCATCCGGGCGCGGTGGTGATCCTCGGGTTGCTGGACGACGGCCGCGTGATGCTGATCCGCAACCGGCGCTATGCCGTCGGGCAGGTGCTGCTGGAACTGCCGGCCGGCACGATGGAGAAGGGCGAGGACCCGATGAACTGCGCGGGCCGCGAACTGCTGGAAGAGACCGGCTACCTGGCCAAGCGGCTCAAGCCGATCGGGAACTACTTCACCTCGCCGGGAATCCTTAGCGAGAAGATGTACGCCTTCGCGGCCTACGATCTGCAGGAACGCAAGGCGGCGTTGGAAGAGGGCGAAGAGATTGAGATTGAACCGACCGCGCTCGACGAGGCACTGGCCATGTGCGGCGATGGCCGCATCCAGGACGCCAAGACCATCGCAACCCTCCTGATGTTCGACCGCTTTCATCGGGGGGAGAAGTGAACGCCCATGGGATGGCAGGACCGGCCATACTACCGAGACCAAGGCAACTCCTCCGGTAATCCGCTGACGTGGATTCTCTACGGATCGCTGCCGCTGTTCACGGTCTTCAACATCCGCGTGCGGATGAGCGCGTCGTTGTTGCTCGTGATCGCCCTGGCTCTGTTGGAATCGGAATTCCCGGGCGGCATGGGCGTGGTGAACGCGATGACGTTCGGCGTCGTGCTGTTCGGCGTCGTGCTGCTGCACGAGTTCGGCCACTGTTACGCCGCCCGACGGGTGGGGGGCGAGGCCACCGACGTGAACCTGGGGCCGTTGGGAGGCCTGGCGTTCGTCGATGCGCCGAACCGGCCATGGCCGCAGTTGATCACCGCGGTCGGCGGCCCGGCCGTCAACGTGATCATCTGCGCCGTGTGCTACGGGGCCATGCGGGCGATCGTCGCGATGATTCCGCACGCCCACTTCACGCTCAACCCGCTGATCGTCGGGGGCGTCTATTTCTATCTGGCGTGGATCTTCGATATCAGCCTCGCACTGCTGATCTTCAACCTGCTGCCGATCTATCCGCTGGACGGCGGGCGAATCCTTCAGTGCCTGCTTTGGTTCAAGCTGCGGTTCTATCGGGCGACGCTGATCACGTGCATGGTGGGGATGTTCGGTTCGGTCCTGATGGCGATGTACGGCATCGCGTTTTGGACCTCGTGGTACGGCATCGTCTTGGTCTTCATCGCGGCTAGCTGTTTCTGGACGTGTTTCCAGACCCGGGCGGCGATGAAAGCCGCCGGCCCGTGGGAGTTTGAGGACGAGGGGATCGATTACGGCGCGAGCATCTGGCATCCGGACGACCACCCCAAGAAGCACAAGAAGCTCAGCCGCCGGGCCGTGCGGCGGCTCCGCAAGCAGGCGCAGCGCGAGGAGGAGGAACAGACGCAGATCGACGCGATCCTCTCCAAGGTCTCGGCCCACGGGATGCACAGCCTCACTTGGTGGGAACGCCGGGCCCTCCGCAAAGCCACCGAGCGCCAACGCAAGCGCGAGATTGAAGTGTCGGATCGCGGTTAGGGAGGCAGTGAGGCACGAAGGCACGACGGCAAAGACCGGAATTCGCATTTACCCTACGTGCCTCCGTGCCTTAATGCCTTCGTGCCTTTCTTCCCTCGATGCTATAGTCCCCGCCCATGCGAAATGATGGACGGACGAACGACCAGCTACGGCCAGTGAAGGTGACGCGCGGGTTTACCAAGACGCCCGCGGGTTCGGTGCTGTGGGAGCAGGGGAACACGGTGCTGCTTTGCACCGCCTCGGTGACGCAGGAACTGCCGCCGTGGATGAAGGAGGATCGCCCCGGCGGCTGGCTGACGGCCGAGTACGTGATGCTGCCCGCCTCGACGCCGCAGCGCAAGCCCTGGCCGAAGAACGGCCACACGGATTCCCGCGGGACCGAGATCCAGCGCCTGATCGGCCGGTCGCTGCGGGCGATCATTGACCTGTCGAAGATCGGCCCGCACACGATCGCGATCGACTGCCAGGTGCTGCAAGCCGACGGCGGCACCCGAACGGCGGCGATCTGCGGAGCGTACGTAGCCTTGGCGGCCGCGATCGGGAAGCTGACGCCGCAGGTCCCGCCGCCGGCACGGTGGTCGGGCGGCCCTTCGGCCGTATTGCCGGCGCGGTATGACCCGAAGTTTTACGATCCGAAGGCGGCATTGGTCGATCAATTGGCCGCGGTCAGCGTCGGCATCGTTGACGGGGAAGTGCGGCTCGACTTGGATTATTTCGACGACTGCCGGGCCAACGTCGACATGAACGTCGCCTGCACCGCCGGCGGCCATTTTGTCGAAATCCAAGGGTCGGCCGAGAACGGCCAGGGTTTCGCCCGGTCGCAGATGAACGGCATGCTCGACCTTGCGGTTCGCGGGTGCGAGCAACTCATAGGGATCCAAAGGCAGGCGCTTCGGAAGTAATGTTGCACGCTTTTGGGTGGCATGGGCATGTACTCATGCCCATGCCACCCAGCGAAAGACCCTCGGCTCGATATCGCGCTTTTCGGCCGGCATTTTGATAAACTCCCCGGCATTCCAGGCGGAGACAAGCAAGCATGAGACTGCAACACTGGATCGCATCGGCTCTGGTCGCGTTGGGCGTGGCGTCGTGCGGGGAGAACGCCGCGCCGACGACGCAGCAACAATCGCAGACGACGCTCGGCCAGCAGCAGCAGGTCGCGCAAAACAACTCGCCTCAAGGCAATCGCCAGGCCGGCCCGTCGGCGCCGGTGAAGTCGGTCGCCGCGCCCGCCAGGCAGCAAGGCAAGCAGGCCGTCTCCTACGACGCCCCGATCCCGCCGGCGGACGCGCAGTGGACCATCTTCTGCGACTCGATCGATGGCGTCGGGCACGTGGAGAACGCGGGGATCATGCGGTCCCGTCTGATCCAGTTGACCGGCATGCACGACTGGTACGTGGTCCACGGCGAAAAGGACAGCAAGATCTATTACGGCTACTACCGGAGCCTGGACAATCCTGCCGAGAAGCGCCGGGCCGAAGCGGACCGTTTGAAAATCGCGAACCTGACCGACCGGCTGGGGAACCGGGTGGTTCGCGCCGGCGTGCTCGAACCGGTGACGCTGCCCGACCCGGTCGCCCCCGCCGCCTGGAACCTGCTCAACGCGCCCAAGAACGGCTACTGGTCGATCGAGATCGCCACCTTCTCCGGGAATCCCAAGCGCAAGGCGGCGGCGGTCCAGGCCGTCCGCGAACTGCGCCAGCGCGGCGAAACCGAGGCCTATTTCTACCATGGGGAGACGGCCAGCTCCGTTTGCATCGGCGCCTGGCCGCGGGACGCGGTGGCCGAGCAGGGGACGGGGCTCGACAAGCAGGGCAACATGCGGGACGACGCGCATACGCCCAACGCGGACCAACCGCTGCTGGTGTTCAACGACACGGTGCCGAACCTGGCGGCGCGCGTCCTGGAGCCGGGGACCGGCAAGCCGATGGCGGTGCAGGCGCCCAAGCTCGACATCCTTGATCCGGACATGAAGAAGAAGGTGAAGGAGTATCCGTACCACGCGGTCAACTACGAATACCACGGCGTGAGCAACAGCGGTGAGACCTACCCCGACCCTTCGGTGCTCGTGGTGATCCCGCACGACGCGGCCTCGGCGAACGACGATAGCTGGCGGTTGACCGGCGGGCAGCCGGGCGGGAACACCGCCCCCGCCGCCGCCCCGCCGCACGCCGCCCCGGCCGGCGCGGGCGACAACGTCCTACGCTCGATCGGGGACAAGTAGTGGAACTGCTCATCGCCACCGGCAATCCCGGCAAGGTGCGGGAGTTCCGCGAGATGTTGGGGGCACAGCGTTTCACCTGGCACGACCTGGCCGAGTTGAACGACAAGTCGCCGGTCGAGGAGACCGGCCGCACCTTTCGCGCCAACGCGTGCCTGAAGGCGTCGCAATACGCCACGCGCCACCGCACGTGGGCGTTGGCGGACGACAGCGGCCTGGAGGTCGACGCGCTCGGCGGCGCGCCGGGCGTCACCAGCGCCCGCTGGGCCGAGATTCACGGCACGGGGAAGGGGGATGCCGATAATAATGCCACGCTGCTCCGCCAGTTGGACGCCGTCCCGGATGACGCCCGAACAGCCCGGTTCGTCTGCGTTCTGGCGCTGTCCGATCCGACCGGCCGGGTTATCCTTACCGCACGCGACAGCGTCGAAGGAACCATCCTTCGCGCGCCGCGCGGGTCTAACGGGTTCGGGTACGATCCGCTGTTTTACGTTTGCGAACTCGGCAAGACGACGGCGGAGTTGTCCCCCGACGAAAAGCACCGCATCAGCCACCGCGGCAAGGCGCTGCGGCGCCTGCGGGCGCTGATGGAAACGCACAACATTCCAGCTTGATTGCTTCCTCTCCCTGGGAGAAGCGAGCGGAATGGGCGACTGCCCGCGAGCGGGCTGGGGTGAGGGGAAGTCGAGGAAGACGTCGAACAGCAGGCGAGGCGCTCGCAATTCCCGCTCACCCCGACCCTCTCCCGGAGGGAGAGGGGGCAAAAGGCAAGCGACCGCCGATAGGAACTTGAAATGAGTCGGATTTTGATTGCGGTCAGCAGCCCGTGGGCGGCGGAGAAGGCCGCCGACAGCGTCGCCGACCTGGCCAAGCGGCTGACGGCGGAGGTGCTGGTCGTACACGTCTCGCGCCCCAGCGGCGGCCAGCTCCGCGAGCAGGAGCAGGCCGACGGCGAGGCCGCCATCCGCCTCCTGCGCGACCGGCTTCAGCAGAAGGACGTGCCCGTCCAGGACCTGCTGATGTTCAGCGACGACATCGCCCGGGCCATCCTCAACACCGCGATTGAACGCAACGTCACGCTGATCATCCTGGGATTGACCGGTAAGAACGTGTTCGCACGCCTTCTGGCCGGCAACGTGCCGGTCGAGCTAATCAAGAACACCCGCGTCCCAGTCCTCATCCTGCCGCCGGACTGGAATAAGTCGGTCTAACATTTGAAATCTCAAATCTGAAATCTGGGGTTGTGGGTTGTGGGTGATCTTCGCGGTTCCTTAACAACTCGCCACGGTCAACGATCAACCCGCAACAATTGCTTCCAAGGCTAACTTTTTTTTCAACTCACTTTGCGTCGCGGCGCGTCGCGATATAATCCCGCCTCGCATTCGGAATGGTCGGGCGCGAGAAGGAGTCAAGCGATGCTGGGAAATTACGACATGGTGCCGCGGGAAGTCTTCTTCACCAAGGGCGTCGGCAGGCACATTCACAAGCTGCAGAGCTTCGAGCTGGCGCTCCGCGACGCGGGCATCGAGAAGCAAAACCTCGTGCGCGTCTCGTCGATCTACCCGACCGTCTGCAAGATCATCCCGACCAAGGAAGGGCAGCCGAAGCTGAAGCCCGGGCAGATCACGTTCGTCGTGCTCGCCGAGGCCGCGACGGAAGAGCCGAACCGGCTGATTTGCGCCGGCATCGGGCTGGCGATCCCGCGCAACTACCCGTACGGCTACATCGCCGAGCACCACGGGTACGGGATGAGCGAGAAGAAGACGGAGGACCTGGTCGAGGACCTGGCCGCCACCATGCTGGCCACAACGCTGGGCATCCCGTTTGACTCCGACAAGGCGTGGGACGAGCGCGAGCAGCAGTACAAGCTGAGCGGCGAAATCGTCAAGACCCGCGCGGTCGTCCAAACCGCCGAAGGCGACAAGGCTGGCCTCTGGACCAGCGTGATCGCCGCCGCCGTCTTCATCCTCGACACCAACGGCAACGGCGGAGGCGCCCCGGCCGTGACGCCCGAACTCAAGTAGGCGCCATGTGGCACAGCCGCCCTCGGCTGTGGTCCGCCGGCAGGCGGACGCCTTATGTCGACCGCCGGTCGACCACAGCCGAGGGCGGCTGTGCCACGAGGTCCATCCGTTTACATCGCCTCGCGCACCGCTTGCACCGCTGCGGGGTTCTCCAAAGCTGAGATGTCTCCGGGATCCTGTCCCAGATAGGCCGCCCGAATGACGCGCCGCATGATCTTGGCGTTGCGGGTCTTGGGCAGATCTCGCGCGAATTTCACCTCGCGCGGGGCCAGGGGCTTGCCCAATTCGTTCACGATCCTTTGCTTCAGTTCTGCCCGCAACTCCTCGGTGCCATCGTTAGCGTCCCGCAGGACGACGAAGCAGACCAGCGCCTCCCCTTTGACCGGGTCCGGCACGCCGACGGCGGCCGCTTCCGCCACCTTGGGGTGGGCGGCGAGGATCGACTCCGCCTCCGCCGGGCCGAGGCGCTTTCCGGCGATTTTGATCGTGTCATCCGACCGGCCGAGGATGTACCAAAGCCCCTCTGAATCCACCGCCGCCCAATCCCCGTGCACCCATACGCCGGGGAACCGCGGCCAGTATGCATCGTGGTATCGTCGCGAATCCGGGTCGTTCCAGAACCCTCGCGTCATGCCGATCCACGGCTGGCGGATGACCAGCTCCCCGACCGTGCCACGAACGGATCGTCCGTGCGCGTCAACCACGTCAGCGGCCATGCCGGGCAGCGGGCCGCCGAACGCGCAAGGCTTGAGCGGCGTGTGGACGTTGCCGCTGAGGATCCCGCCGGAGATTTCCGTCCCGCCCGAGTAGTTCAGGATCGGCAACCGGCCGCCGCCCACGACGTCGAACAGCCAAAGCCACGCCGTCGCGTTCCACGGCTCGCCGGTCGAACCGAACTTGCGGAGCGACGAGACGTCGTGCGCTCGCACCGGGCGACCTCCCTTGCCCATGAGCGAGCGAACCAGCGTCGGTGAGATGCCCAGCAGCGTGATGCGGTGCCGTTCGACCAGTGACCAGACCCGGCCCGCGTCCGGGTAATCGGGCGCGCCGTCGTAAAGGACCATCGTCGCCCCGATCAGCAGCGTGCCGAACACGAGCCACGGGCCCATCATCCACCCCATGTCGGTCATCCAGTAGACGGTTTCGTCCTCGTGTACGTCGAGCCCATGCAGCATGTCCTGGGCGGCCTTGATCGGGAACCCGCAGTACGAATGGACCGCCCCCTTGGGCCGCCCGCTCGTGCCCGACGTGTAGAGGAGCATCATCGGATCGTCCGCGCCGGTCGGCTCGGTGGGGCTGTTCGGGGACTGATGATCGAACAGTTCATTCCACCAGCGGTCGCGGCCCGCATTCCAAGGGACCCCCGCGCCGACGCATCGCAGCACGATCACGTGCCGAAGCGACGCGACGTCACGGGCGGCTTCATCCGCGACTGCTTTCATCGGAGCCAGCGTCCCACGACGGCGGCATCCGTCGGCGGTGAAGAGCGCCTTGGCCTCCGCATCTCGGAGCCGCGACGCGATCGCCTGCGCGCCGTACCCCGAAAACAGCGGCAGGAAGATGCCGCCGATCTTCAGGATGGCGAGCATCGCCACGACGGTCTCGGGGACCATCGGCATGCAGACGCCGATCACATCGCCCCGTTTCAGGCCCAGCGAGCGTAGCCCGTTGGCGGCCCGGTTGACCGCTTCTCGAAGCTCCGCATACGTGAGCGTTCGCCCCGTTCCTGCCTCCTCCTCGAACCGGATGGCGACACGCCGGTCGGTCGCGGTACCGGCGTAACGGTCGAGCAGGTTGTCGATGATGTTCATCTGCCCGTCGATGCACCATCGCGGGCGCTCGATCCCGCCGGTCAGGTCCACCACGCGGGAGTAGGGATGGGCAAACCGAATCCCAAGCTCCTTGAGCACGGCGTCCCAGAACCACGCAATGTCCGACGTGGATCGCGACATCAATTCGCCCAACGTGCCGATGCCGTTTCGGCGCATGAATCGGGTGAGCTGACTGGCCTCGATCAATTCAGGCGTCGGACGCCAGACGATTTCACCGGGCGGAATGAAAGCGGGCGCATGAGACATGGCTGCCCTCGGGAATCCAAGGCAACTGCCGTGATTTCGACCTCAGGAGTATACCGGAAGCCGCCGGCGGAATAACCGACGTTGGCGAGCCATGTCGTGTTGATGAAAGAGAACCAGGCGGCCGGTGATCGGGAGAGGGGTGGCTCCCGAGGGGACGCGGCGCGCCTGGTGTGTGTGCGATGAGATGTCAGGATGCGGCGCCGCCGTCCCGCGCGCCCACGATCCGGGCCTTATGCCCGCCGTTCTCCTTGCTGGTCGTCAAGCTCGCCTGGACGTTCGCGCTGGTTGTCACGGCGTCGTCGCTCGACTTTTTACCATTCCCCTTACCATTACCGTTGCCATTTCCCTTGCCGTTGCCGGCGGGCTGATCCTGGGGTTCGGCGCGGCCTTCGATCGTCATGGGGACGCCCATCACGGTGCCGTTGCCGGAGAAATGGTTCTGGCTCAGCGGCAGCGTGTCGGTCGTGAGGGTTCCCGTATTCCCGTCGTCGTCGGACACCGTGGCCGTGATCTGTACGGTGGTGCCGGTGACGGTGGCAACGCCCTGGCCATGCCAATACCCGCGGACCAGCACTTGATATTGCCCGGAGTACGTAACCGGGTTCTTCCACCGGTTCTTGGCCCCGGCGAACGGGCTCAAGGCAACCAGTGCGAGGATGCAGAGCAGCAGGGATAAACGTTTCGTCACGACGGCGTTCCTGACACGACCGGCGCATCTTAGGCCGATCCGCCCCGGCGTGCATGAAAACGCCATGAAACGCCGGCCGGTTTTCATTGGACACCCGCGGTTGCACTGCCCTCGGCGCAGGGAAGTTGGATGCGGAAGGTCGTGCCGGCGCCCAAGGCGCTTTCGACGCGGCACTCGCCTCCCAAGGCCTTGACGTGCGATTCGACCAGGAAGAGGCCCAGCCCCAGGTGCCCGTCGGCGCTGCGCTCGGTGCTGGCGCGGTAGAACGGTTGGAACAGGTGCGGCAGGTGCTCGGCGGCGATGCCCGGGCCGTCGTCCTTGACGAGGATCTGGGCGTGCCCGTTTTCGCGGGAGGCAGAGACTTCGACCGTCCCGCCGGGGCGGTTGTATTCGATGGCGTTGCTCACCAGATTCAGCACGACGCTGCGGAGCCGGCCCGGCTCGCCGCGGACGGGGAGCAGGGCGCCGGCCGAAACCGAGCCGATGACCCGCACGTGCCGTTCGGCGCCGAGTGGACGGGTGAGTTCGGTACATTCGCTGACGGTCCGGGCGGCGTCGAAGGTCTCGATTTCCTCGGGCGGCGAGCCGCCCTCGGCCCGCACCTGGCGGAGCAGCGCCTGGACGAGCTGCCGCATGTGCCGGGCCTCGGTCAGGCACGTTTCCAGCGCCTCCGTCAGCTCAGCCGCCGGCCGCGGTCGGCGGAGGCAGACCTCCATCGTCGTGATCATCGCCGCCACGGGGGTGCGCAGCTCGTGCGAGGCGTCGGCCAGGAACCGCCGCCGCTGCTCGAACGCCCGGCCGAGCCGCTCGATCATCCCGTTTAGATGCGCGGCCATGGGCCGAAGCTCGGGCGGGAGGGAGGATTCGTCGATTCGCTGGTCGAGGCGGGATTCGTCGATGCCGGCGATCACGTCGGCCGTGTCGCGGAGCGGACGCAGCGCCACGCGAGCCAGGGCGGCCGCTAAAGCGGCGGCCGCCGCGCCCGCTACGACGCCGCAGGCAACGAGCCAGAGGGTCAATCGGCGAAGCGCCCGGTCGAACTCAGTGGTCGGGGAACTGTAAACGATGGTGACGGGACCGGTGCCACCGATGGCTGCCGTGCGCAGGGTTAACCGTCGGAACCGTCCCTCGGGCAGCGTTACGAATGACTTCTCGAGGACCTGCAATAGCGCCGGCGCTCCGGCTGCGGCAGCGGGGGGCGGTTTCGCCTGCCGGTCGAGGGTGCGGCCCTCGCCGTCGGTAATAACGCATCGGTCCCCGCCTGTATCCTGGGGCAGCGCCGCGGCGAGATCGGCGTTGGCCGTGCGGGCGACTGCCCGCTGTTGGATGGACCAATCCATCTCCGACAGCAGGATCTGCCGCGCCGCCAGCCATGCGGCCGAGCCGGCGCAGACGATCGCCGCCCAGACCGTCAGGAGGATCGTGATGGCGATGCGATGGGTCATACGGCAGACAGCAGGTATCCCATCCCTCGCCGGGTCTGGATCAACTTCACCGGCTGGTCGCGGTCGATCTTGTTCCGCAGGTAGCCGATGTAGACGTCCACCACGTTGCTGGTCGTTTCATCTGCGCTGTCGTAGAGGTGGTCCCAGATCTCGGCCCGGCTGACGACCTGACCTTTGCGATGGGCGAGGTACTCGAGCAGCGCGTATTCCTTGGCGCTGAGCGTGACGGCCTGCCCGCCGCGACGAACCGCCTTGGCCGCGGTGTCGATCTCCAGGTCGGCGACCTTCAGCACCGGGCTTCGCTGCTCGTGCCGGCGGCGGACCAGGGCGCGCACCCGCGCCAGCAGTTCCTCCCACGCGAACGGCTTGACGAGGTAATCGTCGGCGCCGAGGTTCAGGCCCTTCACGCGGTCCTCGACCGCGTCGCGGGCCGTCAGCATCAGGACCGGCGACGTCGAGCCCGTCTCGCGGAGGTGCTTCACGATCGACCACCCGTCCCGGTCCGGCAGCATCACGTCCAGCACGATGCAGTCGTACGGGTTGGCGTCGGCCAGTGTGAGGGCCTCCCCGCCGCGGGCGGTCAGGTCCACCGCGAAACCCTCCTCGCGCAGTCCGTTGGCGATCGAGCGGGCGAGCGGCGCGTGATCTTCTACGACCAATACTCGCATACAACGTCTAATCCTTCTTCACGGCTGATTCCTGGGCACGCCGATACAAACCGGCACCTCCAGATCGCCCAGGCAAACGTCGTCGTTCATCGTCTGGGCCGACCCGTTGACCAGCAGGGCGTTCATCCAGTGCCGCTGGTGCCACCCGGGCAGCGACTCAAACGCGAGCACCGCGTCAGCCCGGATGGGCTGCGTGATCGGCCGCCCGGCCAGCGTGGTGAGCGGGTCGGCCGTGTCGCGCCAGTCGTAGCTTGATCCCACCGATGGGAACACCTCGTCGTCCGACGGGCAGGCGAAGACCATCGGCTGGTTCAGATAGGGCGCGATCAGGCTTTCCCAGGACTGCCCGACGCTCTTGGGATCGGGAAAGCGGTTCGAGTTGTCGGCGGTGTAAGAGGTCAGGCCGAGGGAGATGTTGTGGAGGTTGGCAAGGCAAAGTGTCGAGCGTGCCATCATGCGGCCGCGGGAAATGCCGGCGAGCACCAGTGACCCGAGCGCGCCGATGATCCCGATGGAGATCAACAGATCGACCAGGGTGAAACCACCCGGAGCCGGGATCCGCAAGCGCCGCGAAACACGGCGCCGCGATGCGGTGGCGAATATGCCGGATCGATTGGATCCCATACTGGCGGTGCTGCGTCGACGCACGACCCGGGTTGCCCCTGGCTCACGGCAGGGCCGCGACGTACCTCCCACCTCAATCGATTTTAACACAATTCCGTGCGAATGGGACTGCCGGGCTCGACGGGGAAGCAGGAATAATCGCAGTCGATCGAAATGTCAAAATGATGCCAGGTTGCGCGATGGGAGGGCCACCGTGGCACGGCCGTCCCGGCCGTGCGAGCGACTTTCGGTTTTCGAGCGCCGTCCGCGCGGGCGAGATGCCCGTGCCGGGATCAACCAAAAACAAGCGTCACACCCCGATGGGACGGCAGACCGTCCGTGCGAACCTCCGGCCGCTCATATTATCCTTTGGCGGGCGATGGCGTGGCCGACGTCGCTGCCGCCTCCTGGCTCATCTTCTGGTACTGGGCCAGCAGTTCGTCCGCATGGGCTTTGGCGGCGGCGGCGGTTTTGGCCCCGTCGTCGTCGGCGGCCTTGCGCTTAGATAGGTCCGCCGTCGCAGTGGCGAGCGATTGCTTCAGGGGATCGATCTTCTTGGGCGCCGCATCGATGTCAGCCTGCAATTTGACCAACGACGATTCCGCCGACTGCACGGCGGATTGAGCCTCGGTTGCGCCGCGTGTTTGGGTCACCGCCAACCCGGTGGCCAGGTCGACCGCGGCCGAGAGGGCGTCGAACGCCGCTTTCGCCTTGGCCGCGGAATCGGCCAGCGTTTTGTCCTCGCCCGACTTGGCCGCCGCGGCGGCGAGCTTCTGTGCGAGTTCGCCAGTCTGTTGGTAGAGCGATTGCCGTTCGGCCAGAGTCGCCTGCGCCGCGGCTCGGGCCGCGGCGGCGCGGGCTGACGTTTCCTTGGCCTTGGCGATTGCATCCTTCTTTGCCTGAATCTGCTGCGGGCCGTCCGAGATCAGCTTCTGTGCGGCGGAAAGGTCGGCGGTCGCCTTGTCGACCGTTGCCTTGGCCTCCTCGGCCGCGGCGTTGAGTTTCTCCAACTCCGCCTGTTTGGTGACCAGATCGTTCCGGGCCGCCCAGACCGAGAGATTGAACTGCGCGAGCTTCAGCTTGCCGACCTGAGCCTTGGCCGCCCCGAGTTGTGCCGCGGCCGCGTCGGCAATCGGTTTGACCTTTGCCAGTTGCTCCGCGGCGGCCTTGGCCTCCTGCGTCCGTTGCGGAATTCGCTTTTCCCAATCGGACAGAACCTGTTGAACCTTCGCGATGGCCGCGACGGCGGCCTGGTGATCGGCCTCCGCCTTCTGTTCGGTCGCCTCTTTGCCCTTCAGCGAGTCCCGGGCGGAACCGAGAGCCATCTGCGCCTGATCGCCTTCAACCCGCGCCTTGGTCAGTTGCGTTTCGAGGGACGCGACCTGGTCAGTCTTCATTCCCAGTGATTTCTGCGCGTCGACCAGTTCCGAGGCGAGCCGATCGGAGGCGGATTTGGCATCGGCCGCCGCGGAGGCAAGTTGCTGATCCTCTGGTGCCTTCTCTGCGTCGGCCTTGGCTTGCTCTGTCTTACGGGCTGCTCCGTCTGCGGCCTTTTGCTTCGTGACGACAGTGTCGGCCAGGAGCTTTCGTTCCCGCTCGGCGGCGTCGCGGGCGGCGACTGCCTGTTGGGCCGCCTGCGCGAGTCGTTTCGCATCCGCCTCTTTAGCGGCGACCGATTCGTGCGCGGACGTCACGTCTGCCTGGGCCGAACGGATTGCGTCGGTCGTCGATCGCTGCTGCGCCTTGGCGTGCTCCAAATCCTTCTGCGCCTCGGCTCGGGCGAGATTGGCGGCCTGCAGATCGGCGCCGGCCCTGTCCGAGGCCTTCTTTGCCGCGGCCAGTTCCGCGGCGGCCTTGTCATACGCCGCCTGGGCTTCGGGGACGCGCTTCGTCGCCTCGGCGATGCGGTCGGCGAGCGGGAGCGGGTCGTCGGTGAGCTCCCCGACCGGCTTTGCGGTCTTGGCATCGAAGACGCGCACCTGGCCGGTCCAGTCGCCGGCGACGACGCGCTTGCCGTTGCCGTCGAAGACGGCGTGGAGGGCGATGTCCTCAAACGCCTCGGTCTGACCGAGGCCAGAGCCGTCGGCTTTCCAGACCTTCACCCGCTTGTCGCGGCCGCAGGTGACAAGGCGGCCGTCGTGGGTGAAGTGGACGCTGCTCACGCCGCCCGGGTGCGCCTGGATCGTCTTGACATTGTTACCGCTGGCCATGTCCCAGAGCTTGACGGTGCCGTCCTCGCTGGCGGAGGCGAGGATGTTGGAGTCGCCGCGGAAGCAGACGTCGGTGATGCCGGCCTTGTGGCCGGTGAGGCCGTAGAACTCGTTGCCGCTCTTGGTCTCCCAGACCCAGAGCCCGCCCTGGCGGTCGCCGCTGGCCAGCAGCACGCCGTCCGGGCTGTAGGCGACCGCGGTCACCCAATCGGTGTGCTTCTTCATCGAGTGGAGGAGCTGCCCGTCGGCGGTGGCGTAGACCTTGAGCACCTTGCCCGGGCCGCCCAGGGCGACGGTTGACTGGTCGGGCGACAGGTCGGCGGCGAGGACCGCGTCGTACTCGTCGCCGACGGTGGTGATCTTGTTCCCCGTCGTAACGTCGAAGAGGACGACGTGCCCGCTCTTGGCGGCGACGCCGCCGCCGACGATCAGCACCGCGCCGTTGCGGCTGAACCGCGCGGTGAACGGGTCGCCTTCGGTCCAGGGGAGGACGCCCAGCAGGTCGAGCGTATCGGTGTTGTACATCAGCACCTGGTGCTGCCCGCCGACCGCGACCAGCGGCGCCCACGGGCTGGCGGCCAGGCACATGATCGCGCCGGGGCGCGACGTGTGGACGACCGGCTCGAGGATCCAGTCCTTCGGCATCGCGACCGGGCCGGTGGGCTTGCCGGTGTCCGATGCCGCGACCGCCATGTTGAGCTTCGGCTTGTTCTTCGCGACGACGGGCTTGCCGCTGGCGTTGGGCAGCGCGCCTATCGCGATGAACTGCTTGAACAGTTCAACGTCCTTGTCCCCCAGCTTCGCCTTCCCCTTGGGCATGTAGGGGTCTTCGAGGTGCGCGATGGTCTTATAGAGCGCGCTGCCTTCCGGGTCACCCGGGTTGACCACCGGGCCGCTGTCGCTGCCGGCCATCAGGGCCTGGTAGCTGCTCAGATCCAGGCCGCCTTTTTTCTTGTCGGGGTTGTGGCACGACGTGCACTCGTTGCGCAGCAGTGGCAGGAGGTGATCTTCGTAATTCACCTTGTCCGCGGCCCGCACGGACGCGGCACAGAAGAGTAAACCCGCACACCCGGCGGCGACGATTCGCAACGTTCGAGAGGTCATAACGTGAATTCAGCGTTCGAAACGGATGGATTAACCACAGAGACACCGAGAGCACGGAGGAAATACGGAGAATGCAATGAATCGGTTACGGACTTTTGTCTTCTCTTTCTGTCTCTGTGTTCTCTGTGCCTCTGTGGTTCAGTCCCTCTTCTGCTCGATCAATGATTGAACATGAACTCCTGCGAGTTCAGCAGGGCCCAGAACAGGTCGTCGAGGACGGCCTTCGCATCCGCGGCCTTGTTCTTGTCGTCGCCCTTGGGCAGTTGCGACGTGACCGCCGCCAGTTCGTCGGCGGTCGGTTTGCGGCCGAAGCAAC
This sequence comes from Tepidisphaeraceae bacterium, assembly GCA_036495445.1. Taxonomy (GTDB): domain Bacteria; phylum Planctomycetota; class Phycisphaerae; order Tepidisphaerales; family Tepidisphaeraceae; genus DASXMX01. The sequence goes on along the minus strand of DASXMX010000636.1, from coordinate 11,248 downwards.
GGATGTAGAGATCGTCGATGATTTGTTCCGGCGACTTCTTCTCCTTCAATTCGTCGGCCACTACGGTGCTCGTGGCCAGCTTTCGGGTGACGGTCCGGCCGTTGAGCAGGTGCAGGGCCTGCGAGAGGTTCGGGTCCATCTTCACTTCGCAGGAGCAGACGGTCGTCCGCGTGGCCCGGCCGAAGGTGGTCAGGAAGTAGTCGCTCGTGTTGCCGTCGGCGATCTCGACGGCGCGGGAGCCCAGCGGCAGCCCGCGGAACTTCTCCGGCACGCCGGTCACTTCGCTGAGCATGTCGAGCAGCACCTCGGCCTTCATCCGCCGGATTGCGGCGTGGGAGAAGTTGCGATCGTCCCCCTCGTTGCTCGTGTTGGTCTCCGTCGCGGTCTGGTAGACGCGCGACGTGCAGATGTCGCGGACCAGGTGCTTGAAGTCGTAGTGATATTGCTGGAACTTCGCGCCCAGCGCATCCAGCAGTTCTGGGTTCACCGGCGGGTTGCTGATCCGTACGTCGTCCACCGGCTCGACGATCCCCTTGCCCAGGAAGTGGTCCCAGACGATGTTCGCCAGGTTCTTCGCGAAATAAGGGTTGCTCGGCGACGCGAGCCACTTGGCCAGGACTGCCCGGCGGTCGTTGCCTTTCGTGTCGGCCTCGCCGCCGCCCAGGTACGTCGGTTGGGCGACTTTGTGGGTTACCGGGTTGGCGACCTCCCCGCCCCCGCTGTTGAACACGATGATCTCGCGCGGGTCTTCCGCCTGCTTCCGGCCGATCTGGCTGAAGAACGCGGCGAACCCGTAGTAGTCGTTCATCGTCCAGCGGTCGAACGGGTGGTTGTGGCACTGGGCACACTGGATCCGCATGCCCATGAAGACCTGGGCGGTATCCTCCGCCAGCTTGAGCGGGTCGCGCTCGATCTGAAAGTAGTTGGTGCCGGGGCTCTTGAACGTCCCGCCGGTGGAGTCGAGCAGCTCCTGCACGATCTGGTCCATCGGCACGTTGTGCGAGAGCTTGTCCTCGAGCCAGTTGTAATAGAGCAGGGCGGACTTGGTGCTGACCTGCTGGTTGTCCGATCGGATCTTCAAGAGCTCCGCGAACTTCATCACCCACAGCTCGACGAACTCCTTACGGCCCAGCAGTTCGTCGACGAGCCGCTCGCGCTTGTCCGGTTCGGTGCTGGCCATGAACCGGTCGTGCTCCTCGCGCGTGGGGAGCAGGCCGATGACGTCGGCATAGGCCCGGCGGAGGAACGCCTCGTCGCTGCAGAGCGGCGACGGGACGATCCGCAGCTTCTTCAGCTTCGCATCGACGAGCTGGTCAACGTAGTTGTATTCCGGCAGGTCCGAGGGGAACTGATACTTGATGCCTTTGGGGATCACGATCACCTGTGAGCCAACCGTGAACGTGGCGAAGCGTGCCATCACGAACGCCTCGCCGCGCTTGCCTGCGGAAACCAGCCCGTCCGGGCTGATGGCGGCGGAGTTGTCGTTGTTGCTGTTGAACAGCGCCAGGTGCGTGACGTCCCGCACCGTGCCGTCGGAGTAATGCGCACGGACGGTGAACTGCTGTTTCGCACCGTCGCCCTCGAGCACAGCCTGCTTGGGCAGGATCTCCAGCGAGTCGGCCTGGGCGACGGTGGGCGGGTCGTCCGGCACGCCCGCCTCGATCCACCGCATCAGCGTGTTGTACAGGTCGTCGCCTTCGTGGAACCGCGTGCCGCCGGTGTGGGGGACGGCGCCCAAGCCCTTCTGGATCAGCAGGCTTTCCTTGGGGATCGCGAGATTGATCCGGCGGGTGCCCATCTCGCGGGTGATGCGCTCGTAGTCGCCCGCCGGGTCGTACCCGAAGAGCGACAGGTGGAACCCGTCCTTCCCGCGGGCCGCCCCGTGGCACGATCCCACGTTGCACCCGGCCCGCATGAAGACCGGCGCCACGTCGAGGCGGAAGCTGATCGGGCGATCGACCTTGGCGTCCTTGACCGTGACGGGCAGGGTGACGACCTGATCCTTGTATTTGACCTTGAGTTCACCGGTGCCGTCGCCCACGGGGCGGGCGACGTTGTGGTCCACCTTGATCAGGTTGTCGGGCGTGACGTATTGGACCTCGTCCGTCACGTCGCGCGTGATCCCGTCCGGCTGGACGACCCGGCAGACGAGCGACTGTTCGCTTCGGGCGGTGAAGAGCTGGACGTCCTGCGGGAAGACCTCAAACTTCGCCGCGGGTTCAATGGCAAATGAAGCAGTCGAAATGAGCGCCGCTGCGATGAACGAGATCGTTGGAATCCGTCGCACGTGACACGGGCTTTTACCCCGTGCTGAAGGCTCTGCTAGCTTGAGGAACTTGGCAATCATGGGTCACCCACGTATTTGCGTCGCTAGCACGGGTTGGAAACCCGTGTCACAGGGCACACCGCCCGGATTACTTTTTCTGTTCTGCATCCAGTCGCAGTTTTTCCAACCGGGAAAGGGGCTTGGCGGCCGGGGTGCCGGCAGCGGGGGCCTTGGCGATGGCGGGCTTGGGGGCTTCGCCCTTTTTGGGCTCTGCGGGCTTGTCGACCCGCAGCACGCCGCCCCGGCCGAGGTTGTGGACGATCGGCTCGCCGTCCTTCGTGACCGTCACCTGGCAGAACAGCGACCCGTGCGAACCGACCGGCGTGTTGGGCGCGGTGGTCACCGGGAAGACGACCTGGTTGTCCGACGCCGAGATCTGCATGTCGGTCGCGGTCGCATTGGGCGGGAGCCCGATCAACTTCACCTGCGCCTTGCCCTCGAACTTGGTGCGGTTGTCGATGTGGGCCAGGACCGAGCACGGCTTGCCCTGTTCGGCCGCCGACATGTCGATCTTGAGGTCCATGAACGGCTCGGCGACCTGCAGGTCGGTCAGGTCGGAGCCGACCCACATCGGGCCGTTGACGTCGGCCTCGCCGACGACGCAGATCTTCCACGTGTGCGGCGGGGCGCCGCCACTGGCGCTGATCGGGTACTCGACCTCGTCCTTGTCCGCCGGCATGTCCACCGCGGCGGCCGATCCGATGCCGGGCGGGTTGAAGACCATGCGGACGCTGATCGGCCCCTTGAAGCCGCTGCTCCGCTCCGCGACGACCTTCAGCGTCATCTCGCCGTTCTGCACGATCGGCACCTTGAGCGGCACGATCCGAAGCTTGAATGGCGCCTCGTCGGCGACGGCGACCGAGAGCTTCGGCAGTTCGACCGAATACATCGTCGCATTGTTCTGCCCGTAGACCAGCTCAACCGGCTGCAGGTATCCGCCCGTCGCGGGGTTCTTCGGGTCCGCGGATTCCGCTTTCAAGTCGCACAGTTTTCCCGCGACCGGCGCGTCGGGCCTGGCCTCGAAGACCACCGGGATCTCGCTCAGGTTTGACAGGGCAGTGTCGCACTTCATCGAGACGCCCTCGGGCAGGTCCGCGCACGAGAGCTTCACGTCGCCGCCGAACTCCGATCGCGTGACGCGCATCAACTGGGCGAACCGGTTGCCGCGCGGGATGACCACCCATTGCCGTTCCTGCGAGTTCTGCTGGTACTGCGGGATCTGCAGGCGAATGCTGGGCTTCACGGGCGTGATTTCGACGCGGTAGGTGTAATCCGGACCGCCATGGCTGAGCTGGTCGAAGATGCGGATGACGTACTCGCCGTCTTCCGGCGGATTGAATCTTAAGTAGCTGTCCGGCCCGCCAGAATCGTCGTTCACCGCGATCTGGCCGCCCTTGGCGTTGTAGATCACGATCACCGAATCGAGCGGCGACCGCAGCGTTCTCGCGTGAACCCGCACATCGACGACTTGCCCCTTCTTCGCATGGAAGCGGAAGAAGTCCTGTTCGCCCGGCTTGGAAATGATGCCGTTGAGCGCGAACGGGATCTCCTGATTCACCGGCGTTGCGTGGGCAAAATCATTGTCGCCCTCCGCCTCCATCACGTTGGGGAAGGGAGAAACCCGCAGGAAGTTCGGCGTCGGCGCGACCAGGCCATCCTGATCGGCGAACACCGGCATCGAATCAACCGGTTCGTCGGGGAGTTTGATCGTCTTACTAAAATCACCGTTGATGTCGCCAATGAACTTGACGGCGAGCTCCTCGCCGGTCTTTCCGCCCAGTGGGAAGACGCTGGTGGGGCGGGGGAAGGTGCCGATGTTAAGCAGGTAATAGAAGTTCGCGCCCCCGCTGTAAATCGAGTCGCGGACCAGGACGTAATACTTGCCGTCGGCGGGGGCGATCGCCGAGGCGATCGGGTCCTGCATCCCCAGGGCCGTGTCGTCCGATTCGGCCAGGGCGAACTTCTTGTCGTCGTAGATGCCGACGAACGGGTCGAACATCGCATCCCCGAGCCGCATGCCCTGCACCTCGGCGGTGATCCGCTGGCCCTTCTTCAGTTCAATGGCGAAGTAGTCCAGGTCTTCGTTCTGGATGACGCCGGTGACAGTCGTGTTGAGCGGGATCGGCTGGGCGTGCTCGAAGTCGTTGTTCGGCTCCTTTTCTTCAACAACCGGGTAGGCGGTGACGTGGAACGTGCGGACTTCGCTCAGGCCCGTCGCGGTGCGGATGCGGCAGGGGTATTCGCCGATCGGCGCGTCCTTCGCGACCTGGATGTGTGCCTTCACCGTTTGAGGGTTGGTGACGTTGAACTTGGTCACGGTGATGCCCGGCCGATAGAAGAGGATCTCCTTGATGTCGGCCAGGCGCTGGCCGTGGATCTCGACGTCCGCTTCGGTGCCCAGTTGGACGCCGCGGGGGGTGATGACCGAGAGGACGGGGGTTGCTGCCGAGGCAATGCCTGCGAGCAACACTAAGACACCGGCGCCGACGAGAACCCTGATACGGACGACGTTGGTCATCATAGAAACAACACCCCTCGTGGGGCCTTCCGGGTGCCCGCGCGGTGAGTTCCCGGAGACTGCCGCGGCGAACATTCAAATGAGGAGCGTCGCGTCTCTCGATCCTGCCTCACGCGATCAGGTCGTTGACGGGTTTGCCACCGCGGACGATCTGGATCGGTCGGTCGCCCGGGGACATGAGCCGCTTGTCGGGGTCGATGCCGAGCTGGTGGTAGATTGTCGCGGCGAAGTCCTCCACGCTGAGCGGGTTCTGGTCGGGGTCGGTGCCGGTCGAGTCGGCGGTGCCGTAGATCAGGCCCCGCTTGATCCCGCCGCCGGCCAACACGACGCTGAAGACCTTGGGCCAGTGGTCGCGGCCCGAACTCTGGTTGACCTTGGGCGTGCGGCCGAACTCGGACGAGACCATCACCAGCGTCGAGTCGAGCAGCTTGCGGCTGTCGAGGTCGCGGATCAGGGCGGCGAACGCCTTGTCGAACGGCGGCATCTGCTGGGTGAAGCCGCTCTTGATATTGTAGTGGTGGTCCCACCCGCCGTAGGTCATCGAGACGAACCGCACGCCCCCTTCGACGAGCCGCCGGGCAAGGAGCATCCGCATGCCCGCCTGGTTCTTGCCGTACATCTCCTTGATCGCGTCCGGCTCGGTCTTGAGGTCGAACGCCTCGCGGGCCGCCTTGGCGCTGATCAGGCCATAGGCGCGTTGGTAGAAGGTGTCCATCGCCGCCAGGGCGTCGGATTTCTCCATCGCGCGGAAGTGATGGTCGACGGCGGCGAGCATGTCCTTGCGTCGCTCGAAGCGGTTTTCATCGATGCCTTGAGCCAGGGCCAGGTCACGTACCGCAAACCCGCCGTTGGCGGGGTCGGACCCGAGGCTGAACGGGCCGTACTTGGTGCTGAGGTATCCGCTGCCTGCGTACTCGTTTGGAATGCTGGGGATGCAGACGTACGGCGGCATGTTCTTGCGCGGGCCGAACTCCTCAGAGACCACGCTACCGAAACTGGGGAACTGAAGGGCGGGGCTGGGGCGGTATCCCGTGAACATATTGTGGGTGCCGCGCTCGTGCGCCGCTTCGCCGTGAGTGATGGACCGGATGACGCAGATCTTGTCCGCGATCTGGGCCGACTCCCGCATATATTCGGAAAAAACCTCGCCCGAGATTTTGGTCGGGACGGTTCCGAGCGGCCCGCGGTACTCAACCGGGGCGTAAGGCTTGGGATCCCAGGATTCCTGGGCCGCCATCCCGCCCGGCAGGAAGATGTGAATAACCGCCTTGGCCGGTCCTTCCTTGGCGGGGGCCAAGTCTTCGGCGGTCAGATCGCCCGCTTTGGCCGACCGTATGCCGAAATACTGGCCGAGCGTCAGGCCCAAGCCGCCGATGAGACCGACATAGAGGAAATCGCGCCGCGACGTGGGTTTCCAATGGTCCGCGCCGCCGCATCCACAAGAAAGATCGCCTGGCATGTCACAACTCCCTGATTGAGGTGCCAACACCTCTTGATAAGCGGGCACTCCCGGCTGCGTTGATTTCGCGCGCGAAAATTTTGCCCTGTGTGTGATAACCGCCCTGTGTGTGATAACCGCTGACGGTCAGACCGGTTTGTGCGGTCAATCGCTCACAAATCGTTCTTATCGGACGCACCGCATCGCGCGACGTTCATTTAATGGGGAGGGCTCGCATGAATTGGGCCGCTGTCAGGGGAGGGGCGGCTGCGGTGCAGGCGCGATTCGTATTCTTCCCGCTCGTCGAGCAACGATTCGGTCAGGTCGATCAACTGGCCAAGGCTTCGCAGCACCACCGGAAGCATCTTGGCCGCGTCGAGCCCATCCGCCGCCGAGAGCGCGTCCCGAACCCGCTTGGCTTCTAGAATGGTATCAAGAGCTTGCTCTTTCCCTTCGCAGAGCATGGGCTCGATCATAGCAACTCATCCGCGAAAACAAGCCAAAATTTCGTTTTCGCAAGGCTGGCGGCTGGGATACTGAGGAATTGGCAGCGATGATTGCGAGCCGGCCCAGTTCATGCACTCGGCTGGTCGGAAGGGGCGGCGTTGGCAAAAAATGCTTCCAGTCGCTCGACCACATTGACCAACTTGTCCGAGGAACGGATCACATCTTCGATGAACTCCATCTCCTCCTCGTGCGTGCAGGGCAGTTCCAATGCCGAGACGCAGAGCTTCATCGCGTTCAGGCATCCCCGCGCGGAGTGGCGTAATGCCGGCAACGTGTCGTCCATCTCTCTCCCTTTGGCCGGGAATTCCGACTTTCCGGTGAGAAAGTAACGCAGCGCCGGTGGGATGTCATCGCTGCAAATCGGGCGAGGTCTCGGCGGGGCACCCCGGGCGTCCTCGGGGGTCAGCTCGAGCGACGCACCCGTTCGATGTACTTCTTGGCCCGCCGGGCCACGGGGGATGCGGCCTTCTTGGGGTACTTCTGTTCGAGCAACGCCAGATGGCCAAGCACCGACTGAAGCAGCAGCATGCGGTTCATTGTGCGCTCTCCCTTGGTTGACTCGTTGCCGGAAACCTTCACACAACCGGCCCTACTGCTATCGGCCACTGACCTTGCCGAGCGAGAGTCCGATAACTCGTTTTTCTCGAATCAACGGAATGCAAACGGCTCGCCAGTTGAAAGCGAACCTGCGGCGTTGTCGCGATGCAACGCGCATAAGAGATGAACGCACAAGAAGATGCCGGAGGAGTTCACGCTTCGGACGCGGCGCGCACGTGATACCGCGCCGGCCGCGACATTCCCCAGTTTGCCAAGGGGTGATTGATGCGCCTCAGCGAGGTCGAACGTGCCGGACCAATTGATTGGTTCCGGTCGTTTCCCCAATTTCGTCCATCGCGTCTTCAAGCTTGTCGCGCCCGTCGTTGGTGAGTTCCACGGTCACAACGAAGTTCCCGCCGCGGGCGTGGCCGATGAAGCGGACACTCTTCTGGTTGAGCAACACGTCCGTCAGCGCGATCGCCTCGTTCAGGTGCGTCCCGGGGGACTGCAGATAGTCGGCGAGCGTCGCCGGCAGGCGATCGACGGAACCGGCGATGAGGAACAGGACGCCGTACAGCCTCATCGCCGTGGCCGCGTCCTTTTCGTCGGCCTTGGCCGGGGCAAGGCCGTACATCGGGTTGTCGGTCAGCAGGTCGTTCGAGTCGTTCGGGCCCAGGTTCAAGGACGAGCCATCGGTATAGCAGTCGATGCGGAAATCGCCGGCTTCGAGATAGCAGATCTCGTCCCGCTGCAACTGGCCCGGCTCGATCGGCTCGTCGCGGTTCGGGAACGTGATCCGCAGCACCGTGTTCTGGCCACTGATTGCAAGGGGGATGGGAACCCTCGCGTCGTGCTTAGGGCTCGGGGCCACGTCCATGGTGGTTTGAGTGCGCGCGCAACCCGCGAGCGTCGCCGCGAGCGCGCCCGCGGCCGCCCAACGGCGAATCCGCTTCCAATACATAATCGTCCCTGTTACGCGTTGCCCGCGCCCGTGTGACCAGCGTTCCGCAAAGGGAGGCAAGGCACCGGTTGGCGCCTTCCCTAATACCGCGCTTCACCCCCGTCCAATCGGATCGAGCGGCTACCGCCCCGTGGCCGACGCGCGATTCCCTTTGAACGTATCGTCGAAGAAGTTCTGCATATCGCGCCAGCTCCGGCGGTCCGCTTCGGCGTTATAGGCGATGCCCGGGATGCCGTGCTTATCGGCATTCGGGTTGGTGAAACTGTGCACCGCGCCGCCATAGATGTTGATCTGCCAATCGACCTGCGCCTGCCGCATCTCGTTCTCGAAGGCTTTGAAGTCCTTCTCGGAGGTGAAGGCGTCGTTCCCGCCGTGGCAGACCAGGATGCGGGCCTTGATGTTCTTCCCGTCGGCCGGGTTGGGCGAATCGAGGCCGGCGTGGAACGTTACCACCGCCTTGATGTCGGCGCCGCCGCGGGCCAGCTCGATCGCGGTCGTGCCGCCGAAGCAGTACCCGATCGCCGCGGTCTGCTGCGGGTCGACGTGCTCGTTCTTCTTGAGTTGTTCCAGCCCCGCATTCACTCGTTGCCTGAGCAGCGTGCGGTTTGCCTTCAACGCACCGGCCAGTTTGCCGGCTTCGTTGGGGTCTTCGGTCGTCTTGCCGTTGCCGAACAGGTCCACGGCCAGGGCGACGTATCCCAGTTCCGCCAGCTTCCGGGCGCGGAACTTGGCGTAATCGTTCAGGCCCCACCATTCGGGGCAGACGACGATCCCGGGCCGCTTGCCCTGCGCCGCGTCGTCCCACGCCAGGAACCCTTGGAGCGGTATGCCGCCCGATTCGTAGCTGATCGTTTGCGTCTTCACGGCTGCCTCCGCCATCGTAGCCAACGACAACAGTCCTACCATTGCCCACGCGACGAACTTCATCACAATCTCCTTCCCGCTGTATCACCCGCAGTAACGCCCGCGATTGTAGCAGCGGGCGCGACGCGTGGAATATCGAGAAATGCCCAAATGACCAGTGACGCAATTCAGGTGCTTCAGGGACTCGCGGGCCTCCGACAGTTGCCCCCGGGTGCTATTCTCTCGATCGGCAACTTCGACGGCCTGCATCGGGGCCACCGTCGTTTGCTGCACTGCGCCAAGCGCCTGAAGCAAACGTCCAATTCACCCGCGATTGCGCTCGTGACGTTCGAGCCGCACCCGCTGACCGTGCTGCGCCCGCAGCACGTCCCGCCCCGGCTCACGCCGCCGGCGCGCAAGCGCGAACTGCTCGCCGAATCGGGCGTTGATCTGCTCGTCGAACTCCCGCCGTCGCACGATGTGCTGGATCTGACCGCCGAAGAATTCTGGCACATCCTCCGCGACCAGGTCCGCCCTGCGCATCTGGTCGAAGGAACCTCGTTTAACTTCGGCAAGGGCCGCGGCGGCACGATCGACCGGCTCCGCGAATGGGCGACCCAATCCCCGGTCCAGCTCCACGTCCTGCAACCGGTGATCGTGCCGTTGCTGGACATGTTGCAGGTGCCCGCCAGCAGTTCCGTCGCTCGCTGGCTGTTGGAGCAGGGCCGCGTCCGCGACGCCGCGATCGTGCTGGGCAGGCCGTACGAACTCGAGGGGCTCATTGTCAGCGGCGCCGCGCGCGGGCGCGAGTTGGGCGCGCCGACCGCGAACTTCAAGGTCGAAGGACAGCTCATCCCCGCCGACGGTGTATATGCCGGCCGATGCGTCGTCGACGGCCGCACCTGGCCCGCCGCCATCAGCATCGGCACCAATCCCACCTTCGGCGACAACCCGCGCACCGTCGAAGCGCACTTGGTCGGTTTCTCCGGCGACCTCTATGGTCGAACCCTCCGCCTGCAACTGATCGACTGGCTGCGCGAGCAACGCACGTTCGCCGGCATCGAGCCGCTCAAGGCGTGGATCGCGCAGGACATCCGCCAGACGCTTGCGCGGCAGGGCGATGACCCGAGCGAGCCGATCGCTCCATCACGCGACGTTCAGATCTGCGCCTGATTGCGAACTCCGGATTCCGCAGGTTTATGTGGTGATCCGCGCAATGCCGCTTAAAATGGCTGTCGGCGGTTTGGGAATCCGTGTCGATAACACACATGTCGTGATCATCAGTTCGGCACGCGCGTGCCCGTCGGAGGCGACGCACCCGCAAACCAAGGGACGGAGACGCATTCAAAGATGGATTTGTGGCACTTCCTTGGCGATCTGCATCCCAGGCTGGGTCACTTCCCGCACGTCCTGCTGCTGGCGGGGCTGCTGTTCGATGCGGTCGGGCTGGTGGTGCGATCGGCCCCCTGCCACTGGGCCGCGAAGATCCTGACCAGCGCCGGGACGGTGCTCTTGATCGTCGTCTCCGACAACCTGCGGTTCTTCGACCACGTCCACCCCGTCCCGCAGCCCGCGCGCTGGTTGCACTCCTGGTAGGCGGGTCAGGCCGAAGCCCACGCGGCAAAAAGGGCGGCGGAGATGAGAAGCAGGAGCAGCAGCGGGAGGCAGCCGGTCTTGGCGGCGGGGGTGATGAATCGTTCGGGGGACGTGGCGCGGAGGTCGGCTTCGAGGGCCTCGACCGCGGCCTTGGCGGTCTTCAGGTCGGCTCCCGTGGCGGCTCGGTAGGTCTTGATCGCCTGGATCTTCGAGCCGGCGAACAGTTCCGATTTGATCTGCTCCTGCTGGGCTCCGGACAGAGGCGCCGCCATGGTTCGTCTCCCTGATTCGCGGGTCACGTGATTCTGATCGGAAATCCCACGCATTACTTTACCCGTTGTGCATCGTGCAAGGGCCAGTCCCCAATGAAGCTAGTTTTCGCTCCGCTGGCCCGCCACCGCCATCGGCAGCGACGGGTCGCCGAAGAGCATGTACTTCATTCCCTGGAAGAAAATGCTCGGCGGATACCAGTCGTGGTTGGGCTTGAGGTCGGCCAGGTGCTCGGCTTGATAGTAGTAGCGG
>DASXMX010000635.1:0-4043 GCA_036495445.1 Tepidisphaeraceae bacterium | reverse complement strand
CTGAAGAATCGGGGCGTTGAGCCGCGGGAGGTGACGGTGCTGACGACCGTTCGGGACCCGCTGGACCACGTCGTTTCGATTTACCATTACTGGCGGCAGCGGGGGAAGCCCGAGTGCGAGCACGTGCAGGCGGCCAAGCGGCTGTCGTTTGACCAGTTCGTGCGCTTTTACGTGAGCTCGCCGATCCCGGATTGCCGGGTCTACGACGAGCTGCTGTTCATCGACGGCGGACTGCCCGCGAACGCGAAGCCGCTGCGGCTGGAGCATTGGCAAAACGACCTGGCGGGGCTCGGGTTCCCGTGGGCATCAACGATCGAGCCGCCGCGGGAAAACACGAGCCAGCATGGTGCGGCCGCGAGGTACCACGGCCCGGAGACGACCCGGCTGGTCCGGGAGCGGTACGCTTGGGCCTACGAGGCGGGCCTCTACCGGGAGCCGAGTAAGGGGTGGCCAGAGTATGCGTCCTCGGTCCCCATTGTAACGCCGGACTGACAACCAGGCAGGGTCCGGTGCTCAAAATAGCGGCACTTGGGCGGCCGTGCCATCCAGTTGCTTGAATCGCAGCACCCGGCCCTCGGGCTTGTCTTCCACTTTGCAGGATTGCGCCAACGCCGCTGTTTCCTGGGGCGTCACTTCCACAAACAAGACGGCGATGCGGCGCGCGACTTCCTCGCCGGCCTTGAACCGGCGGGTCTGGTTGGAAAACGATCCATAAAGCACGTCCGAACGCACCGAGATGCCCCGGGAATAGTCGGACGCCTGCTTGTAGACCATGCCCCTGCCGGCAAGCATGACGACGCCCATTCGACCGTCCACGTTCGCCCACGATCCGGTGAGAACGGCAACGTCCCGATGAGGTTGGCGCCAGTCGAATCGCATTGGGCCATCACGGCCCGATACGGTGCGACCGTCGCCGGTGATTTCATCATTCTCGATGCCGATCGGCACGCCCCGCTCGCCTTTCACGGTCACGTCAGACAACGCCGTGACGCGGTCCTCGTAGACCACGGTCTGGCTGCCGACGGATGCCATTCTCAGCGTCTGCTTCAATCGGCCGCCGTTGAGCAGCACGGTCCCGCTGGTTTCAAATCCGTCGGCGGTCTGGTTTCGAACGTGCTCGACGACCCTCATCTTGATGTCGCCGCGCGGAACCAGATCGAATGAGCCGACGAAGCCGTTCGTGATCGGCGTCGTGAACTCGGGATTGTCGTCGTGCCCCTCTCCAATGGGCATGAGAAGGCCCATCACCCGGTTCTTCCACGAGAAGGAGGCGAACTTCCTGGTAGTGCGGTGGGCGATGAAGTCCACGTAGGGATGATCGAAGACGCCCTGCTCCGACGCGGCCGCCTCACCGGCGGTCATCGGCTGCGCCGACGGGCCGAACACCTTGTGTGCCCAAAGGGCGTACGCGGCCTGTTCGGCGTTGATGGAATGCCGCGTGATCCCCAGCCGCGAGCCGGGAAACGCCAGGCTGCCATGGCCCATCTCCTGCCAGGCGCGCATGTATTGCAGGTTGAACTGTTCCGCGCGGGCGGCAAACGGGTCCTTGTCGCGGGTGGCAAGGGTGGCGAAAAGATTAATGAACGGCAGTCCGTGCAACTCCCAATCCATCCCCTGCGGGTAGGCGGCTTCACCCCACGGAAGGATGATCGAGCGGAACATCCGCCAGGTGTCTGCCAGATGATGGACCGCGGCCTGCGGGGCCGGCCGGCCCGCGTGCGCGTAATACAGCCCCGCTTGAGTCATAAAGTAGCAACTGCAACCGACGTACGACGGATGGAAGATGTTGTGGTTTTCCAGCGTGAAGTCCGGCTGCAGGTTCGCCCCCTTGACCCACTGGCTCATCGGCCGCCCGTCCACGACGCCGGCGTCGTGCGTGTCCGCCTCGGTACAGAGCGTATTCATCATGTACGTCAGCGCCGCCTCGTGCCAAACCGCGGCGTGCGGATGGTCGGGGAACATCACTTCACCCAGGACCAGGCACGGCACCTCCCACGCATTCTCCTCCGCTTTGGTATCCAGCCACAGCCCGTTGGGCGGGTCCCGCCGTGCCAGGATGTCATCCTCCCACGCAACCACGCCCTCGATCGCTTGTTGCAGCGCCGGATCCAATTTGTCCCACATCAGCCAGGCGCCACTGGCGAGCGTGCCGGTCCACATGCCCGACTGCCAGCTTTCCGGACCGAATCGTTCGGTCGCTCCCCACGACTTGCCGTCCATGCATTTTTGCGTGCCGGTGATGTGTGTGGCCGCGATGTAGCGGAGGGCGGCGGTCGCCTTGGTTAGCAGTTCGCGGCGTTGGGCGTCGCTGAGGGAATCGTCGTACTTGAACAGCGCGCCGCTGGCCAGGACCATCCCGCCGATGGTGCGGATGCCTTCGTTGCCGGCGCTCACCCCGTCGCCCCAATAGCCCGCCGCGGGATCGAACGTCGACGTCCGCCACTCCCCATCGGCGTCGTGGCAGGCGTCCCTGAGCATCTGGGCGTAGGTTTGCAGCACCTCGTGTTCAGATAGCGGTCGGACGTGATAGAGGCCCTCCGCATGTGTGCAAAAGGGCAACCCCACCAACGTCAGCAGGAACACGAGCGCGCCGGTGAACGACGTCGGGCGGAACCGGAGGGTCATCATGGGAATGCGGGGACGGTAAGCCGTGCCCCGCGGCACGTCAACCGGGCAACCGGTCGCGGAATTGTTTGAACAAATGGCTCGACACTGCGGCTCGAGCACGATACACTTTCACCGATTCGCAACGCCGGCCCCGCGTGTCGGGAGCCCCAAACGGGAAGGACGAGAAGATCTCGGCATCGGCAAAACTTTTCGCCGACCCGGCTGTAATGAAAGCAAGTGGGATTGGCCACTCGGCGGACGCAGTTCGCGATCAAATGGCTTTTCGGCAGAGAGTTACAATGAACCGGATTCGGCTGGCCGTAACCCTCATCATTGGTGCGATGTTCCCCGCCACCCTATGCGCGGCCGAAGCCGCGCCGGCCCCGCAGAAGATCCAGTTCAACCGCGACATCCGGCTGATCCTCTCGGAGAACTGCTTCGCCTGCCACGGCCCCGACAAGAACCATCGCAAGGCCGACTTACGGCTCGACATGGAAAACGGCGGCGCGTTCGCCCTGCATAAGGACCACTTTCCGATCGTGGCCGGCAAGACCGACAAGAGCGAGCTGTTCCGCCGGATCACCGCCAGATCCGCTGACGACAAGATGCCGCCGCCCGATTCGGGCAAGAAGCTTTCGGCCAAGCAGATTGAATTGATGCGCCGGTGGATTGAACAAGGTGCGGCCTGGCAGCCGCTCTGGTCGTTCATCGCGCCGCAACGGCCCGCCCTGCCCGACGTAAGAGACGCCGCGTGGTGCCGTAACCCGATTGACCGGTTCATTCTCGCCCGCCTCGATGCCGAGGGGCTTCACCCGTCGCCCGAGGCGGACAAGGCCACGCTCGTCCGCCGGCTCTACCTCGATCTCCTCGGCCTTCCGCCTACGCCCGAGCAAGTCGATGAGTTCCTCAAGGACCAAAGCCCCGACGCATACGAGAAGCTCGTCGATCGGCTGCTGGCCAACCCGCACTTCGGCGAGCGGATGGCGCTCGACTGGCTCGACGCCGCCCGTTACGCCGACACCCACGGCTACCACATCGACAGCGGCCGCGACATGACCGCCTGGCGCGAGTGGGTCATCAACGCGTTCAACAACGACATGCCGTATGACCAGTTCACGACCAAGCAACTGGCCGGCGACCTGCTCCCCCACCCGACGGTCGACGACAAGATCGCCAGCGGCTTTTGCCGGAACAACATGGTTAACTTCGAGGGCGGCGCGATTCCCGAGGAGTATCACGCCGCCTACATCATCGACCGCGTGAATACGGTGGGCACCGTGTGGCTCGGCCTGACCGTCGGCTGCTGCCAGTGCCACGACCACAAGTTCGACCCGATCAGCCAGAAGGAGTTCTACCAGTTCTACGCGTTCTTCAACCACGTCCCGGAGAACGGCTTGGACGGGCAGCATGGCAACGCCGTCCCGTTCATCAAGACA
>DASXMX010000634.1:0-1598 GCA_036495445.1 Tepidisphaeraceae bacterium | reverse complement strand
GCCGAGTTGCTGAACCGGGCGTTCGCGCCGCGCGCTATCTGCGGCGCGGGTCGTGGCCGGCGCGCGAGGCGTTCATCGACCACGTCCTGGCGTCGGCACCGGAGTACAACCGGCTCTACGCCCACCCGTTCGAGTGGACGTGGACCAATCCGAAGATGAGGAACTGGTCCGCCGAACATAGCCACTAAACTTGTTGCATTACTTTTGTCCAAGACCACTAGGGAGGGCGAACACAAGGTTCGCCCCTACAAATCCGGAATACCTCACGCACAATGATTCTCAAGATTCCCGAACTCTGTCTCGTCGTCCTGATCGGCCCTTCCGGGTCGGGCAAGTCGACGTTCGCCCGGCGGGACTTTAAGCCGACGGAGGTGATCTCGTCCGACTTCTGCCGCGGGCTGGTGAGCGACGACGAAAACAGCCAGGACGCGACCGGCGACGCCTTCGACGTGCTGAGATATGTCGTCGGCAAGCGGCTGTCGCGCGGGTTGCTCACGGTGATCGACGCGACCAACGTGCAGCCGGAGGCGCGAAAGCCGCTGGTCGAGTTGGCGCGGGAGCACGACGTGCTGCCGGTGGCGATCGTTCTGAAGCTGCCCGAAGAGGTCTGCCGGGCGCGGAACAAAGAGCGGCCGGACCGTTCGTTCGGGCCGCACGTCGTGCGGAACCAGTGCATGCAGCTCCGGCGGGGCCTGCGCGGATTGGAGCGGGAGGGGTTTCGGTTCGTCGAGGTGCTGGAATCGCCCGAGGAGGTCGAGCAGGCCTCGGTCGAGCGGCAGCCGCTGTGGAACAACCGCAAGCATGACGCCGGGCCGTTCGACATCATCGGCGACGTCCACGGCTGCCACGACGAGCTGATCGCCCTGCTGAACAAGCTCGGCTACGACACGACCGAAATCGACCGCGTCGTTCCACCGCCGGGGCGCAAGGCGATCTTCCTGGGCGATCTGGTCGATCGCGGCCCAAACTCCCCCGCCGTGCTGCGGCTCGTGATGTCGATGGTGTCACGCGGCGTCGCGCTGTGCGTGCCGGGGAACCACGACGTGAAGCTGCTCCGCAAGCTCCGCGGGAAGAACGTGCAGGTCAGCCACGGGCTGGCCGAGACGCTGGAACAGTTGGGAACCCAATCACCGGAGTTTCGCGCGCGGGTGGAATCGTTCATCGACGCACTCGTCGGCCACTACGTGCTCGACGGCGGCAAGCTCGTCATCGCCCACGCCGGAATGAAACAGCGATACATCGGCCGGGCCAGCAAACGGGTCCGCGAGTTCGCGCTCTACGGCGAGACGACCGGCGAGACCGACAAGTTCGGCCTCCCCGTCCGCCACAACTGGGCCGCCGAGTACCGCGGACCCGCCACAATCGTCTACGGCCACACGCCCGTCCCGCAGGCGGACTGGCTCAACAACACGATCAACATCGACACCGGCTGCGCCTTCGGCGGCGCCCTCACCGCCCTCCGTTGGCCCGAACGCGAACTGATCTCCGTCCCCGCCCTGCGCACCTACGCCGAGCCCGCGCGCCCTTTTCGCGACGGGTCGGCTTCACTCTCGGACCTGAACCCTGAACCCCGAACCCTGAACCCTCTCTCGGCCCAA
>DASXMX010000633.1:0-17985 GCA_036495445.1 Tepidisphaeraceae bacterium | reverse complement strand
CTCGGGCCACGTGCGGGCGCTGCCGAAGATCGTCACTGCCTTGCCGAGATCCGCCAGCGCTTCGAACCCGTCGACGAATTCCGCCATGATGCGGAAGATGCGCCAGGCCTCGACCTCCGGCGGACGTTCGTCCGCGCGCGTGTTTCGATTCGATGCCATCCGTCCTCGCCCTCCGGGAATTCGTACAGGACGGGATAATCGCTAAAAACCCGCGAGACGACAACAGCAGGAATGCGGACGCAATCGGGACCGTGCTTTTTCCCTCCCCCGGTACTCCGGGGGAGGGGAATGAAGGGAGCCCGCCCACTGCTCCCCTGACTACTCAAGCTCGAAGAGGCCTCGGTTAGAGCCCCAACTGCTTTTTCTTCGCCTCCCATTCCGCGGTTTCTCGCTTGTTTTCGGTCGCGAGGGGCTTGCCTGCGCGGATCGCGTCGACCTCGAGGCGCGTGAGGTGCATTGCGCCGAAGTTGTAGTCGAGGAAGGCCTCGGCGGCGGCGGGGACGATCGGCCGCACGAGCGCGAACATCGCGTTGGCGTAGTCGCGGATCTCCTGCTGGGCGTGCTCGTCCATCCGCAGCGACAGGAAGTGGAAGAGGTTGTGCAGGTCGATCTTCCAGTACCACTCGGTGTAGACGTTCACCGGCAGCCCGATCCGCGCCAGCTCGCGGGCGACGCCCTTGTCGATCAGCCGCTGGTAGTCCTGATAGCTGGCCTCGACCTTGTCGAGGTATTCGCAGAACTCCCTTGCGGTCAGCTCGTCGATCGGCTCGTCGCCGCCCTGGCGGTTAACGGCGCTCTGCTTGCGAACGTTCTCGATGCTCGGGTGGTAGAACCGGTCGCGCACGACCGAGTAGCGGGCGGAGTATTCGTTCACGTTCGCGGTGCGGTGCCGGATCCACTGGCGGGCGACGAAGATCGGCATCACGTGGTGGAACTTGAACTCGACCATTTCGAACGGCGTCGTGTGCCGGTGGCGGGAGAGGTAACGGAGCAGGCCGCGGTCTTCGTTCACCTGCTTGGTCCCCTGCCCGTAGGAGACGCGGGCCGCCTGGACGATCGCGAAGTCGGCGGTCTTGCCGACCGGCACGAGCCGGGGCATCACGTCGACCAGCGCGACCAGCCCGTGGTCGTGCACCTTCACCTCCCACCGCGACGACCCGCCCATCACGTCATACACCTCCCCCTCATGCGGCTTGCGCTCGATCGGAATCGCGTCGAAATCGGTCTGCATGCCGGGCATGATAGGGAACGGGGTGAGAGTTGCTAGTTGTCGGAATTCAAGGATTAACCACAGAGACACAGGGAGCACAGAGAGCACAGAGAAAGGCGGAGAAAAGCCATTTCTTAGCCACAGATGGGGCGCAGATGCACACAGATCTGAAAGTTGAGACGTGAAATCCCAAATCTGGAATCTTATCGGTGTGCATCTGTGTTCATCTGTGGCTAATACGCATTTCGTCTTTTCTCCGTGTTCTCCGTGTTCTCCGTGTCTCTGTAGTTAGTCTTCCCGGTACTTCCACGGGCACTCGCGGGATCAGCCAAGCAGGCGGACGGAGAGGGCGGTCTCGGCGAAGAGGTAGCCGATGTAGACGATCACCAGCAGGGCGGCCTCGATCCGCTCGGGCATCCAGCGGCCGGCGGCGACAGGCAGGAGGGCGAAGCTCAGGACGACCAGAAGCACGGTATCGACCCGCCAGGTGATGAGCGGGTAGATCATCGGGTCGGCGTTCCCGTGCACCGCGCCGATCGCGTATTGAACAAGAACGACCACCGGCAGGAGCAGGCAGAGGTTCAACTGCACAGTGCCGCAGAGGCTCGTGATGGCGCGATCGGTGTGCCCCTGTTGCGCGAGCAACGTACCGACGCCCAGCGACGGCAGGAGCAACAGAGGGCTGAGGATCGTCGCGGCCATCAGGTCGGGCGTGAGCAATCGTCCGGCGGACAGGCCCGCCCCACGGACCGCCGCGTACGCGCCGACCCCGGCCAGGAGCAGGGCTGGGATAAGCAGGACCGCACCGGGCGAATTGCCGGGCGGGTCTGCCGCGAACGCCGCACTCTCGTGTTCCGGGCGCCGTTCCACCCAGACGCTCAGGAACGCCGCCCCCATGATCAGCAGCATCACCGCGTGGAACCAAGTCAGTTGCCCGCGGAACCCGGCCAGCAGCAGCAGGATGCTGGGCGGCAGCACCATCGCCCACAGCCGCCACTGCGGCGTCGGGTTGGCCGGCGGGGCGACGTACATCGTCATCCCCATCACCAGCGCCAGCGCCGCCACCGAGCTGCCGAACACGAGGCAGAGTGCCATCTCGGGCTGCCGCAGCGCGATCGCCGCCAGCGTGGTGGCCAGGATCGGCAGCCATTGCGCCAGCGCCATCCGGCCCGGCGCCGCCCCGTCGCGCCGCCCGGCCGCGGCCATGGAGAGCCGCGTCGCGACGTACTGGATCACCACGCCGCCCACCAGCAGTATCTCCGCGCCCACCGACCTGCCGCCATGCACCTGGAACATTGGGGGCGAATGGTGCAGGGAACGGATGGAGTTGTCCAGTCACGAGAGTTCAACGCGATGCACGGTGCCGACGTGCATCGACGCAACGGACATGAGTACATGTCCGTGCCACCCGGAACCCGAGGATGCATTGGGCCCGAGGCGGCGTTTGATCTGGCCCTTCGGTCCAGACCGGACCGACACGGTCCGGCTCCGAAAACGCGAATGTCAACCGATACCGACAGGCAACACCGCACGCAGTCGCCCGATGATCCCAGGCAACGCCTCCAGCGCCCGGTCGATCTCCGCCTCGGTCGTATATCGCGACAAGCTGAACCGGATCGCCCCGTGCGCCACGCGGGCGTCGATCCCCATCGCCTTGAGCACGTGCGACGGTTCGAGGCTGCCGCTGCTGCAGGCGGCGCCGGCCGAGGCGCAGATCCCCTGCTCGCTTAAGAGCAGCAGGATCGCCTCGGCTTCGAGACGAGCGAAGCCGATGTTGGTCGTATTCGGGAGGCGCTGGTCGGTGCGGCCGTTGACGTGCGTGTCATCGATCCGGGCGAGGATCTCGCGTTCGAGGCGGTCGCGCAATTCGCTGACCCGCCGCATCTCGGGCAGCAACGCGACCGCCAGATCCGCGGCTTTCCCCATCCCGACGATCCCCGGCACGTTTTCCGTCCCGCCTCGCCGGCTGCGTTCCTGCGGCCCGCCGATCAGCAGCGGCCGGACGCGCAGCCCGCGCCGGACGAACAATCCGCCGACGCCTTTGGGCCCGTGGAACTTGTGCGACGCGAAGCTCATTGCGTCGATTTCCTGCTCGGCCACGCCGACCGGGATCTTCCCCACCGCCTGCGTCCCGTCGCAGTGGAACGGCACGCGCATGGCGCGGCAAATGCGGGCGATCTCGGCGACCGGAAAGAGCACGCCGGTCTCGTTGTTCGCCCACATGAACGTCGCGAGGGCGGTGTTCTCATCGACCGCTTCCCGCAGGCGATCCAAGTCGAGGGCGCCATCCCGATCGACCGGCACTTCGACGATCTCGGCCCCCTCGCGGGCGAGCTGCGCGCACAGCTCGCGCGTCGCAGAGTGTTCGACCGTGCTGGTGACGATCCGCTTCCGCGGCGACCGTGCCGCGAGAATGCCGCGGAGGGCCGTATTGATCGATTCCGTCCCCCCGCCGGTGAAGAGTAGTTCCGCCTCCGCGCAGCCGATCGCAGCGGCCACCTGCCCGCGCGCCTCGTCGATCGCTTGGCGCGACCGCTGGCCGAACCGGTGGACGCTGGACGGGTTGCCGAACCACGTCGTGAAGTACGGCATCATCGCCTCGATCGCCTCCGCCGCCGGCCGCGTCGTCGCGTTGTTGTCGAGATAGGTCAGGTCCATTGCTGCAACATTCTACACCCCATCGGACGCGGGCGCGCATGAAACGTGATGAGTGAAACGTGACGCGCACGCACTTATCACGTTTCAGTCGTCACGTTTCACGCCGCTCCGTTTCATATCTTTCGAAACTTCTGTTGACACATCGCGTTAGGGCAACCGGCCTCTATAATCCGCGCGACTGCGGATCGGACACCTCCCACGTGGAGTTGCTATGAATGCGATTCTCGCTGCCATTGCCGACTGCGTGCAGCCGCAGATGGAGGCCGTCGAGCGACTGTTCCACCAGGAGCTCAAGAGCGAGTTGGCGTGCGTAAACACGCTGGTCAAGCACGTCTCGCGGTTCCGCGGGAAGATGCTCCGGCCGCTGCTGGTGCTGCTGTCGGGCAAGGCGGCGGGCGAGCTGACCGACGCCCACGTGACGGTCGCCACCGTCGTCGAGATGGTCCACATGGCGACGCTAGTCCACGATGACGTGCTCGACGAGGCGGAGCTTCGCCGCAAGGGGGCCACGATCAACCACCTCCGCGGGAACGAGGCCGCGGTGCTGCTGGGCGACTACCTGATCAGCCATAGCTATCACCTCTGTTCCAGCCTCGACTCGCAGTTCGCCTCCCGGCTGATCGGCCGTACGACCAACGAGGTGTGCGAGGGGGAGCTGCTGCAGATCGACAACCGCAACAACTGGGAGCTGGACGAGGAGACGTACCTTCGGATCATCTCGCTGAAGACGGCCAGCCTGTGCGCGACGTGCTGCGCACTGGGCGCGCGCCTGGCCGGGGCGGGCGAGGAGGACGTCCGCCGGCTCGAAATCTACGGCCGGACGCTGGGCATGGCGTTCCAGATCCAAGACGACATCCTCGACGTCATCGGCGAAACGCAGGTCGTCGGCAAGACGCTCGGGATCGACGTGGAGAAGGGGAAGATGACGCTGCCGATGATTCACTTCCTTCAGACCGCCCCGCCGGAGCACCGGGCGCTATTGCGGTCGCTGCTGACGGGACGCGACGCGGACAAGGCAGAGCGGGTGCGAAATCTGGTGCTGCCCAGCGCGTCGATCGGGTACGCGACGAACCGCGCGCGGCAACTGGTGGACAAGGCGCGCAGCGCCGTCGCGGAACTGTCGGACAGCGACGCGCGAAGGGTGCTCGATTCAATGGCAGAGTTCGTGGTCACCCGGGCGATGTAACCTTGTTGGTTCTGGCAATCGATCTATTTGTAACTATCGAAGCGCCGCCTGCGTGGTCGGTTGCGTACCGGACACCAGCGAACCTTGGTGCTGGGCGTTCATGATGATCGATCCGATCATCGTGCTGACCGCCTGCTGCAACTGAGTATCTGCGACCGGCTGCGTCGCGGGAATCGTCGTCGGCTGAGTGGCCCCGGGCCCCGTCGTCGGCCGGGTCGCGAGGGGCAGCGGCTTGTGGAACAGTTCCTCCTCGCCCTGCTGCAGCAGCACCTGGCGTTCCTGCTCCTCGCTCATCGGGACGTTCACCTGCGGATCGACGCCCCAGTCGGTCGCTCCCTTTTTGCGGTGCACAAGCCGCCCGCTTGGCAGGTAGTAGTAGGCGACGGTCAGCTTCAACTCGCCGCCGTCTTCCTGCATCGGGATGATCTCCTGCACCGATCCCTTGCCGAACGTGCGGGTGCCGACGATCAGGGCGCGCTTGTTGTCTTTCAAGCTTCCGGCCACGATCTCGGCGGCGCTGGCCGAGTGCTCGTTCACCAGCACGATCATCGGGAAATCCTTCGGCAGCGCCTTCTCCGGCGTGGCCACGGCGACGTCCTCGGCCCGATGCAGGCCCTTGGTCACGACGATGACGCCACTGTGGATGAACATGTTGACGACCTCCTTCGCCTGATCGAGTCGCCCGCCGGGGTTGAAGCGGAGGTCCAGGATCAGGCCCTGCATGCCCTCGGCCAGCACCTGGTCCATCGCCTTCTTCAGTTCCGTCTTTGTGTCGCTGGTGAACTGCGTGATCCGCACGTACGCGATCTTCGGGTCCTTCGACACCCAGAAATCCCAGTTGTCGTGGCCGTCCCGGCGATAGCCCATCACCGTGGGCAGGACGATCTGCTGCCGCTGCATCTTGAGTTCGGCCTCGTGCCCGTCGAGGTGCCGCACGGTGAGCCGCACCTCGCTGCCGAGCGGGCCTTTGATGAGCTTCTGCACGTCGGGGATCTTGAGGCCTTTGATGTCCTGGCCGTTGACGCGGAGGATGACGTCGCCGGCCATGACGCCCGCCTTTAGTGCCGGGCTGTCCGGGATCGGGCTGACGACCTGGATGTCGCCGTTCTCCTGAACCGAGAGCTCGATGCCGACGCCTTCGAAGCTCCCTTCAAGCATGTTGTCGAACTCTTTTTCCTTGGCAGGGGGAACGTAAATGCTGTAGGGATCGAGTTCTCCCATCATCCCGGTGATCGAACCGGACTGAAGCTTTTGCTCGTCGACCGGCTCGACGTAGTTGTTTTCGATCTCGCGATGGAGGTCGATCAGCGTCTTAACGAACGCGTACTCGTCATCCCGCCGGGCAAGGGTGCCGGGCAACTGGAAGGCGAGCATGGCAATGAGGATAAGGCTGACGAGCCAGGCGATCTTTTCGCGGTTCATTCGCGCTCCCGGGGCGGATTTCAAACTCGTGTTTGGAACGGCCGGTTCCGGCCGATACAGTTCAGGTGTATGGATTCTAGCAACCGAGAGACGCGACTGCGCCTGCTGGAGGCGGCCGGCGAGGTATTTGCGGAGCAGGGCTTCCGCCGAGCCACCGTCCGCGACATCTGCAGCCGGGCCGATGCGAACATCGCCGCGGTGAATTACCACTTCGGCGACAAGGAGCGGCTCTACATCGCCTGCCTTCAGCACTGGCTGGGCGAGGCGCTGCGGCGGTTCCCGCCCGACGGCGGCCTGCCGCCGGACGCGCCGGCCGGGCAGCGGCTCAACGCCTTCGTCCGCTCATGGCTCTTCCGCATGCTGGGCGAAGGGATGCCCGCCTGGCACGGGAAGCTGATGGCCCGTGAAATGAGCGACCCGACCGCCGGCTTTGACATCATTCTGGCTGAGACGATCCGGCCGATGTCGCAGCGGATCACCGGGATCGTCCGCGATTTGCTCGGCCCCGGTGCTTCTGACGAGACCATCCGCGACTGCACGATGAGCGTCGCCGGGCAGTGCTGCTTCTACCGTCACGCGCAGGAGATGATCCGCCGGCTGCACCCGGAGCTCGGCCACACGCCGCAGGACATCGAGCACCTGACCGAACACATCACCCGGTTCTCGCTGGCGGCCATCGCCACGTACCGCGCCGCCGGCCCGGGCAAGCCCGAATGAGCCCGATCACACATTCACCCGCAGGAATGTGAAATATTCTTCGGAACGGCGTTGACTTTGTGATCAACGAATTCTAACTTAACGGTGTTAACTGAGCGCGCGGCCGGGTTCGGCGGGCGCCCGCGGAGACGAAATCATGGGCGTGCAGGAACGGCGAGAGCGGGAGCGCGACCAGACGCGGGCCAGGATCATGGACGCCGCCCGCGAGCTGTTCGCCCGCCACGGGTACGACGCCGTCTCGATGCGCAAGATCGCCGAGGCGATCGAGTACTCCCCCACTGCGATTTACGTCCACTTCCAGGACAAGGAAGCGCTGTTCCGCGAGCTGTGCCGCGCGGACTTCGGCCGGCTGGCCGGCGTGTTCAACGAGTTGGCACGGGTGAAGGACCCGGTCGAGCGGATCGGCCGGATCGGGCACGATTACATCCGCTTCGCGCTGGAATTCCCGAACCACTACCGGCTGATGTTCATGACGCCGCTGGCGCCCCCGCCCGACGCGACGGCGATGGAACACAAGGGCAACCCGGACGAGGACGCCTACGCGATCCTGAAGCTCGCCGTCACCGAGGCGATCGCGCAGAAGCGGTTCCGGCCCGAATACAGGAACGCGGAGCTGGCGACGCAGGTCCTGTGGGCCACCGCCCACGGCGTCGCGTCGCTGCAGATCACCAAAGGCAACGACCAATGGGTGGACTGGCGGCCGATCGAGGACCGGTCGAGCGCCGCGCTGGGCGCGATCCTCCGCGGCATGCTCGCCGACCCGCCCACGCTCCCCAAGCCGCACAAGGCCCGAAAGGCGGGTGCGAAATGAACCGTGTTGCGCTGCAGATGCTCGCCGGCGATCGCGCCAAGTACCTGGCAATCCTCTTCGGCCTCACCTGCGCCGCCCTGCTGGTGACGCAGGAAGCGGCGATCTTCCTCGGATACATGACCCGCACCTATTCGTTCATCGACGACACTCGAGCCGCGGACGTCTGGGTGATGAACCCTGAGATGGAGTTCACCGACGACGCCAAGCGGATGCCCGACACCGCCCTGCTGCGCGCCCGCGGCGTGGCCGGCGTCGAGTGGGCCGAGCCGATGTACAAGGGCGTCCTCAACATCCGCATGAGCAACGGGCACGAACAGGCGTGCTCGATCATCGGCGTCGACGATGCCACGCTGGCCGGCGGCCCGCCGCAGATGGTGGAAGGCAAGGCCGAGGACCTGCGCGGCGACGATTCCGTGATCGTCGATCAGGCCGAGGCGAACACCCGCTTTGCGCGCACCTCCGCCGATGGGAAGACGAAGATCCCGCTGAAACTCGGCGACACGCTCGAGGTCAACGACCACCGCGTCCGCGTCGTCGGCTTCTGCCGGATCACGCGTCCGTTCTTCTGGCAGCCGGTGGTTTATTCAACGTACACCGAGGCGCTGACGCTCGCGCCCGCCCAGCGGCGGATGCTGACGTTCGTCGTCGTCAAAGCCAAGCCCGGCGCCGACCTCAACGCCCTCTGTGCACGCCTCCGCGACGCCACCGGCCAGGCCGCCTACACGTCGCACGACTTCCGCAAGCTGACGGCGATCTACGTCGTGAAGCAAACGGGGATCGCAATCAACTTCGGCATCGTCGTCCTGCTCGGCCTCGTGATCGGCACCGCCATCGCCGGGCAGACGTTCTACGGGTTCACGCTCGAAAACCTCAAGTACTTCGGCATGCTCAAGGCGATGGGCGCCAGCGACCGGCGTCTGCTGGGGATGATCCTCCTGCAGGCGGTCGTCGCCGGGATGCTGGGCTACGGCCTCGGCGTCGGCGGCGCGGCGGTGTTCGGGAAGCTGATCAACGGCACCGGGCTCTCGTTCTTCCTGCCCTGGCAGTTGCTCGTCTTCAGCGGCGGGTGCGTGGTGATCGCATGCCTCGTCCCGGCGCTGCTGAGCGCGCGCAAGGTGCAAAGGCTGGAACCGGCCGTCGTCTTCAAGGGATAGACCATGACCCTCGCCGAACTCAAAACGCCGATCGTCCGATCCCATCGAGAGGCCGCTGTCCGTTGTCGTGGGCTGACGAAAGTCTACGGCTCCGGCGCCGGCACCGTGACGGCCCTGCGCGGCGTCGATCTCGACGTGCACACGGACGAACTGCTCATGCTGGTCGGCCCGTCCGGCTGCGGGAAGACGACGCTCATCTCCGTCATCGCCGGCATCCTCGACCAGAACGAAGGCGAGTGCCATGTGTTCGGCGATGACTTCCGCCACATGACTCCGACGGAAAAGACGAGAAAACGCGGCGAGAGGATCGGGTTCGTCTTCCAGGCGTTCAACCTGCTGCCGACGCTCACCGCCGCCGAGAACGTCGCGATCCCCCTGCTGCTGAACAGCGTGCGACGATCGGAGGCGATCGGGCGGGCGAGGGAGATGCTCGCCCGCGTCGGGTTGGCCGATCGGACCAAATCACTGCCGGCCCAGATGTCCGGCGGGCAGCAGCAGCGGGTGGCCATCGCTCGGGCGCTGATCCACGGCCCCAAGCTGATCGTCTGCGACGAGCCGACCAGCGCGCTCGACCACGAGACCGGCCACAAGGTGATGGAACTGCTGCGCGACGTCGCCCTGGGCGAGGGCCGGGCACTGGTCATCGTCACCCACGACGCCCGCATCTTCGAATTCGCCGACCGCATCGCCCGCATGGACGACGGCCGGATCGTCAAAGTCGTCAACGACGCGAGTCATCTTTGAAACCGCGAGTTCACCGCGGAGACGCAGAGAACGCAGAGAAGAAAAATACATTTTTGAGCCACAGATGGGGCACAGATGCACACAGATGACAAAGCCAGCATCGACGTTTGAATTCACAATTATCTGTGTGCATCTGTGTTCATCTGTGGCTAATTCTTTTCTCTTCTCCGCGGCCTCTGCGTCTCGGCGGTGACTCTTTCCTCCCGAACCCGGGATGGAGTGAAACATGTTGAAGTACATTCTTCCCGCCATTGCGGCGCTGGGCCTATTATTTGGCGTTTACGTCGTGCGGAGCGGCGCGAAGCCGGTGGCGGTGTCGCCGCCGGTGGCGGAGCCGTCGCGGGCGCCGTTTGCGCATTACATTGCGGGCGCGGGCATCGTCGAATCGAGCACGGAGAACATCGAGATCAGCACGCCGGTGCCCGGCATGGTGACGGAGATCCCGGTGCGCGTCGGGCAGACGGTCAAGGCCGGCGACCTGCTCTTCGCGATCGACACTCGGGACATGGAGGCGGAGCTGAAGGTCCGCCAGGCGGCGTTGGAGCTGGCCCGGGCCAAGCTGCCGGAAGCCGAGGCAAACCTGGGCGACGCCCGACGGCAGCTTGAGTTCTATAAATCCGTCGCCGACGTTCGGGCGATCACGCAGGAGGAGCTGAGCAAGCGGTCCTTCGCCGCCACGGCGGCCGAGTCGCGGCTCGTTCAGGCGAAGGCCGACGTCGCCTCGGCCGAGGCGCAAGTGGCCCAGACGCAGACGGAAATTGACCGCCGGCACGTCCGGGCGCCGGTCGCGGGCGAGGTCCTGCAAGTGAAGATCCACCTGGGCGAATACGCTCAGGTCGGCCCGCTCGCCACGCCGCTGATCGTGTTGGGCGACACCAAGCAGGTGAACGTCCGGACCGACATCGACGAGAACGACGCCTGGCGGTTCCACGCGGGCGCCGCGGCCGTCGCGTACGTCCGCGGGAACCCGAGGCTCTATACGAAGATGAATTTCGTTCGCGTCGAGCCCTACGTCGTGCCGAAGAAATCGCTCACCGGCGATACGGCCGAGCGGGTGGACACCCGGGTCCTCCAGGTGCTATACGGGTTCCCCCACGACGCGCTCAACGTCTACGTCGGCCAACAGATGGATGTCTATATCGAGGTCCCGGGCGATCGGCCGACCACGGGACCGGCATCGAGTGCAAAAGCTTCCGTTGCAACAGGGAAGGAATGAAGATCATGATGGTGAAGGCAAAGTCGAAGTGGGTTGTCCTGGGATCCGCGGCGGCAGTGGCGGTGGCCGCGATCGGGTGCAAGGTCGGGCCGAACTATCAGGCGCCGCAGATGCATCCCCCGGCAAAGTTCGGCGCCGCCTCAACGCAACCCTCCGCCACGCAACCGACAACGCAGCCGGTTGAGGCGGTGGACCTTCGACTCTGGTGGGAGTCGTTCCACGATCCCGTGTTGAACGGCTTGATCGCCGAAGGCGTCCGCTCGAACCTGGACGTGCAACTCGCCCAGGCCCGCGTGCTGGAGGCTCGCGCAAACTTGCAGGGGAACGTGGCGACGCTCTTCCCCACCGTCGACAGCTCGGTGTCCTATACCCGCAGCCAAAGCAGCAAAAATGCATTCGGCAGCTTCGGCGGCACGGGAACCCCCAACGGGTCGACGGGAACGGGCACGGGGACAGGCAGCGGCGGGACCAGCACCGGCACCGGCGCGACCGGGTCCTCCTTCGCGTTGCCGGGCACCCGGACCAACTTCTATCAGGCCGGGTTTGACGCGGGGTGGGAAGTCGACATCTTCGGAGGCACGCGGCGCGCGATCGAGGCGGCCCAGGCGTCGCTCGAAGCGCAGGTCGATGCCCGCCGGTTTGCGATGATCACGTTTCTGTCAGAGGTCGCGCGGAATTACATGATCGTCCGCGGCATGCAGCAGGAGTTGCTGATCGTCCAGAGCAACGTCGCCAGCCAGAACGACTTCCTCGACCTGACCAAGGCCAAGTTCCAGGCCGGCATCGCGACCGACCTGGACGTCGCCCGCCAGGAGGCGCAGGTCGCCAGCACCGAGTCGACGATCCCGACGATCCAGACGCAGATCCAACAGGCGATCCACCGGCTCGGCGTGCTGCTGGGCCGGAACCCGACGGATCTGGAGGCGGAGTTGGCGCCCGTCGGCCCGCTGCCGGGCGGCCCGCCGGTGATCCCGCCGGGGCTCCCATCGGACCTGCTCCGCCGGCGGCCCGACGTGCAGCAGGCCGAGCGCCAGCTCGCCGCCGCGACGGCCAATATCGGCGTCGCTACGGCCGATCTGTTCCCCAAGCTCAATCTCACCGGCTCGTTCGGATGGGAGAGCCTGCAGCTCAAGAGCTGGTTCAACGCCTCCAGCCAGATCTGGTCGTTCGGCCCGGCCCTCTCGTGGCGGATCTTCGACGCGGGGCAGATCTGGGCCAACATCCACGTCCAGAACGCGCGGCAGCAGGAGGCGCTGATCCAATACCGCCAGACAGTGCTCCAGGCACTCTCCGACGTGGAGGACTCGCTCGTCGCGTACCAGCAGGAGCAAGGCCGCCGCGAGGCGCTGCAGCGATCGGTCGAGGCCAACGAGCGGTCGGTCTCCCTGGCCAAGCAGCTCAATCAAGCCGGATTGGTAGACTTCCTCAACGTGCTCACCGCGGAGCAGAACCTGTTCCTCTCGCAGGACCAGCTTTCGCAGAGCAACCAGTTGGTTTCGACTGATCTGGTGGCGGTCTATAAGGCGCTGGGAGGCGGGTGGGAAGTGACCGAACAGCCTAACCCCAATCAGGCGGTGTCGACCGCGCGGCAATAGCGGGCCTGCAATCTTTGCAAGCGCGGGCAAAGAACCGGCGGAGTCGTGATGATGTAGCGCATCATGGCTCCGCCGGTTCGTGTTGCGCCCCAGCCTTCCCCATGCCCCGGGGGCGGAGGTGGCCCGCCTCCGCCCCCACCCCTTGGGAACGCGGCCGCGTTCGAGCAAATCGTGCTGTGTCATCTCGACGCGGCGTACAACCTGGCCCGATGGATCGTGCGCGACGAGCACGACGCCCAGGACATCGTCCAGGAAGCCTGCACCCGCGCCTTTCGCGCGTTCGGCACTTTCCGCGGCGGCGACGCCCGCCCCTGGCTGCTGGCGATCATCCGTAACACCGCGATCAGCATGTTCAGCCGGCGCGACGAACTGATCGAGTGGGACGACGAGTACGCCAACGGGTATGCCGCGCAGCAGGCCGATCCCCAGGAACTCCTGTTGCGCGCGGCGGACGCGGAGCGGGTTCGGGCGGCCATCGCGTCGCTGCCGCTCGAGCTGCGCACCGCGATCGTCCTGCGCGAAATGGAAGGCCTGTCCTACAAGGAGGTGGCGGCGGTCACGGGCGTGCCGATCGGGACCGTGATGTCTCGGCTCTCCCGCGGCCGCGAGCGGCTCGCGTCGCTCCTGGCCGAGCCGCGCCAGATCGGAGGCCGCCGATGAACTGCCGCGAGCTCGACGATCTCCTGCACGCCTACGCCGACAACGAACTCGACGTCGCAAACGCCCGGGCGTTGGAACTGCACCTGCAGGAGTGCGGTGCGTGTTCGAACGCCTTCGCCACCGCCCGCGCCGTCAAGGGGGCGGCGTCGCACCCGTCGCTCTATTACCGAATGCCGTCCGAACTGCGCGACACGATCGTCCGGCAGGTGCGCCATGAATCGCCACCGTCGCGACCGGGGTGGATCGTTCGTCGCATCCCGGCGGCCATCGCGGCGGCTCTGCTCCTCGGCGTCGTTCTGTGGGGGTCGGTGCAGTGGGCGGATCGGACGTCAATCGCCAGCGCCGACCGGCGGGAGGTCCTCGCATCGCATCTGCGGTCCCTGCAACCGCCTCACACGCTGTTCGACGTCGCCTCGACCGATCAGCACACGGTAAAGCCCTGGTTCGAGTCGCACATCGACTACTCGCCGCCGGTTCGGCAACTCGCGTCGGCGGGCTTTCCGCTGGAAGGCGGGCGGCTCGACTACGTGCACGACCGCCCCGTCGCCGCGCTGGTCTACCGCCGCGGACAGCACGTGATCAACCTGTTCGTCTGGCCGGGCGAATCCGGCGCCGGCGTCGCAACCGACCGCGGCATCAACCTCGTCCACTGGAGCAGCGGCGGCATGACCTTCTGGGCCGTCTCCGATTTGAATCCGGACGAGCTTCAGCACTTCGGCAATCTCCTCCGCGCGACCGACTCCGCGCGCTAAACGCGTCGCCCCGAGCCAGCCCCCTTTCTCCCTCTTCCGGCACTCCGGGAGAGGGCTGGGGTGAGGGTTTACCGCGCGACGCCCACGATCCAGTCCGGTTTCCGACCAGGGGAACCAATCGGAGCCGGACCGTGTCGGTCCGGGTTGGGCCGAAGGGCCAGATCGAATGCTTCCCGTGTCGATTCGCGCCGCGCGTTGAAAGGCCTCCGACCGTCGGTCCGACCGGGGCGGCACGCCCCGGCCTTGATTGACCAGTCGTCCGGCGACACCCATCTCACGCTTCACCGTCGCGCGGCACACCCTCACCCTGCCCTCTCCCGGAGTACCGGGAGAGGGAAAAACGGGAGGACCACCGATTTCGTCATCGCCGCCTCGCGCAGCCTCCATCCCTGCAAAGTTTGCATCGCGCGAATAACGCCGCGACCGCACCGGTCAACGGGACGGTGGCGGAACGATCCGCCCAGAACGTAGGGCCATCAGAAAAGGACCCGCCATGAAGGTGTTCGCAATCCCGCTGGCTGGCGTGCTTGTAACGGCCGGCGTTGTTCTCGCGCATTCCGCGGCCTCCCGGGCCGCGGCGCCGCCGGGCACGACGAAGGTCACGATCGACAACTTCGCGTTCAACCCGAAGGAAATCACCGTCGCGCCCGGGGCGACGGTGACGTGGGTGAACAAGGACGACGTCCCCCACACCGCGACGGGCAAAGGCGAACCCCCGCCCTTCGATTCCAAGGCGCTGGACACCGACGACAGCTACTCGTTCACGTTCGCCCGCCCCGGCACCTACGCATACTACTGCAAGGTCCACAACCACATGACCGGGACGGTGATTGTCAAGTAAGCGCGGGCGTTCGCTCCCGCGTGATCACGCAGCATTCTTTAGGAGATTCCAATGTCAGACCTCATCGAACGCAATGACTCCAACGACGGCGTCGACCGTCGCGGCTTCCTCAAGTGCATGGCTTGGGCCGGCGCCGGCGTCGTCTGGGCGATGAAGGGCGGCATTCTTCAGTCGCACGCGTTCGCCGACGCGAGCCCGCCGGCGGCGGGCGCGGATTTCACGTTCGTCCAGCTCAGCGACAGCCACATCGGCTTCAACAAGGGCGTCTACACCGACGTGCTCGGCACGTTCCGACTGGCCGTCGAGCGCGCCAACGCCCTGCCGACGCCGCCAACGCTGGCCCTCCATACAGGGGACCTCACGCACCTTTCAAAGCCGGCGGAGTTCGACGCCGTCTCGCAGATCATGAAGTCGATCAGGGCGGAGCGTTCGTTCTACGTGCCCGGCGAGCACGATTACTTCGTGGACGACGGCGCCGCCTACCGCGAGCGGTTCGGCAAAGGCACGCTCGGCACCGGCTGGCAACGCTTCGATTACAAGGGAGTCCACTTTGTCGGCCTGGTGAACGTCGCCAACCTGACCAACGGCAAGACCGCGCTGGGCGTTCTCGGCCGCGATCAACTCGACTGGCTTCAGAAGGACCTCGCCCGGCTCGGCGACAGCACGCCGATCGTCGTTTTCGCGCACGTTCCACTCTGGACGATCTACCCCCAATGGGGCTGGGGCACCGACGACGGCGCGCAGGCATTGAGCTACCTCAAGCGGTTCGGCTCCGTGAGCGTGCTGAACGGGCACATTCACCAGGTGGTGCAAAAGGTCGAGGGGAAGATGACGTTCCACACCGCCCGCTCGACCGCGTTCCCCCAACCCGAGCCGGGCAAGGCCGAATCGCCGGGGCCCATGAAAAACGTCCCGGCGGACAAGGTCCGCACGATGCTGGGGCTCACGGAGGTAACGTATTCCGCATCCGCCGGGACGCTCGCCGTAGTCGATTCCACGTTGCAGTAAACCGATTTGCCGCAACGAAGGCGGCTGCGCCCGGCGCGCTGCAATCCGTGCAGTGTCCATCCGCGTATTGGCTCACTTGGTATTCCGGAGCGTTGCACGCGAAGAGGATCGTCGCCATGGGATCCATGTGGCAACTGATCGGCATTGCACTGCTGGCTTGCGCGCCGGTTTTATCCGCGGCCGCCTCTGCACCCTCGGCCGACTTGGGCGGCCAGGCACGCGACGCGTTCGCCGCCAAATGCGCGGAGTGTCATTCGCCGAAGCTGTCGCACCCCAAGGGCAAGCTGGGATACATCCTTGAACTCCAACGCGTCGCCTCGAACCCCAAGTTGGTGGTCCGGTTTCATCCCGAGGCATCAAAGCTCTGGACGAAAATCGCAGACGGCGACATGCCGCCGGACGACGCGAGGGCGGGAGACCTCACCGAGGGTGAACGGCAGTCGATCCACCAATGGATCGAGGCCGGCGCGCCGCCCGCGCTAAGGCCACCCACCTCAGAACGGGCGACACGCGTCGCCGAAGATCCGATCCCGGCGACCGTGGCCGGTCGAATCTTGCGAGCGCTCGGCAAACTCCATGTGCTGGTCGTCCATTTCCCCATCGCCCTGCTGGCAGCGGGCGCGATGGCCGAGGCGTGGTGGATTTGGCGCGGCCGATTCGGCATCAGTCCCGTAGTCCGATTCTGCGTCATCTTCGGCGCGCTGGGCGCGGTGGCGGCCGGCGCGCTCGGGTGGATCCATGCCTCCTTCGGCGGATTTGGAACCGATTCCAGCCAAGCCCTATTGCTCCACCGCTGGCTCGGCACCGCCGCCGCGGCAGCGGCGATGGTGACAGCTCTCGCCGGGGAATGGGATGTCTTCCGCCATCGCCGGAGCCTCTTCTTCCGCGGCGTGCTGTTTACCAGCGCGCTCCTCGTCGGCGCGGCCGGGCACTTCGGTGGACTGGTCGTCTACGGCAGTGACTTCTTTCGATTCTGACGGATCCGTGTCGTCCCGGAAACCTCTAGGGGATCAGGGAAGGCTGTGGAGGAACCGCGCCATCGCCTGGTTCACCTGGGCTGGCTGCTCCATCGGAGCCATGTGCCCGGCGCCGGTGATCACCACAAGCTGGGCGTGCGGGATCTGCTTCTGCAGCGATTGGGCGATCGCCACCGGCGTGATCGCATCGTGGTCGCCCACGATGATCAGCGTCGGCATCGCGATCGACGAAAGGTTCGACGACTGATCCGGCCGATCCCGCATCGCCAGGAGGGCGTGCTCGATCGTCTTCGGCGGGCAGGCTTCCATCAGCCCGCGCAGCGCCTGCGCCACCGCCGGGCGGCGCTTGGGCGTTTCCTCGGCCAGCATCTTCGGCAGCATCTGCTCGGCCACCGCCTTCGCCCCCTGCGACCGAACCAGATCGATCGTCTTCTGCCGCCCCTCTTTCTGTTCGGCGGTGTCCCCCTCCGCTTTCGTGTCAATCAGCATCAACCCGCGGAGGTCGGCCGGATACTTTCGGACATACGCCAGCGCGATGTACCCGCCCATCGAGAGCCCCGCCAGCACGCACGGCAACGCGCCGATCCGTTCGAGCAGCGCGTGCAGGTCGTCCGCCATCGATTCCATCGTGAACGGATCCGATGCGTGCGTCTGGCCGAACCCGCGCAAATCCGGCGCGATCGTCCTAAAGTCGCTGGAGAGCTCGGACACCGGTGCGTCCCACATCCGGGAATCGAGCGGAAACCCGTGGACGAGCACGAGCGGCAGCCCCTTGCCCCGATCGTGAAAATGGAACGTCACCCCGCGAACGGTTTGCGTGGCCATGTCGCGAATGTAGGCCCTACAGCCTCGGTTCGAAAAGGCAGAAATCGATCACCGCAATGGCTTTAACGGGGTGCGCCACACAGGGCGCGCCCGGTTAATTGACAATCGCGCTGCGGTTTTCCCAGTACTTTTGCCAGCGATCGTCCTGGCTGAGCCATAGCCCGCGCAGGGCGAGGATCGCCTCGACGCCATCGGCTGACCAGAACTGT
>DASXMX010000632.1:0-30675 GCA_036495445.1 Tepidisphaeraceae bacterium | reverse complement strand
GAACACTGGCCGATCATCCGCCGCAGACCTTGTGGCGTTGCTGATTGACACCGGGTTCCGCCTGTCGGAAGCCATCCGCATGGAGTGGCGGCAAGCGGACGTGGACCCGCAGACGGGCGATGTCGAGTGGGTCCGCATCCTGAAGGACAACAAGGCCGACTACCCGCGGTCGGTCCCCACGACGGCCCGCGTCAAGGCCCTGCTCAAGGCTCGGCGGGAAGCCCGGCCCGAGGGTGAGCGGCGGGTGTTCCACGACTTGACGGTGGATGCCGCTCAGTGGGCGTGGGAGTGCGTCAGGACGAATCAGAAGATGACCGATGACCCTGAGTTCGTCCTGCACTGCTGCCGCCACACGTTCGCATCTAGGCTGGCCATGAGCGGTGCCACGCTGCCCGAGATTAAGGAGCTTGGCGGTTGGAAGACGCTGGCGATGGTCATGCGGTACGCCCACCTGTGCCCCGATAGCAAGGCGAACGCCATCAAGCGGATGGAAGCCCGTTCGGCCCTCAAGGTCGGTTGAAACCCCAACCGACTTACACTAAAGTCTGATCCGTGACATCGGCTGAGGCGTGACAGGAGGCGTGACAGTTAGGGCATTCCGTGGCACTAAACCATGACCCGACGCATACCTTCAAATTCGCTGCAAGTCGCTGATAGATGACGCACTTACAACCACGGGCGTGTACCGAAGTGGACAAACGGGTCAGACTGTAAATCTGATGGCTCTGCCTTCGCAGGTTCGAATCCTGCCGCGCCCATAAGCCCCCACAAACCCTAGCAAATTGCGAGGGTTACAGAATTTCTAGCTCTCACCCGTATGAGACCGGTCCTTTCCATAAGGCCGTGTGTAAGGTCAGTGATGCCGAGTTCGAGGCGGCCAAGGCGACCGACGATCACGTTGTGCTGACCGAGTCGGCACTTGACGGAGCCGGACACTCGACTATCAAGGGCCTCGGCGTGCAGCCGAGCCGTCGGCGGTCAGCGGTCCTCACGAAGCGCGATCGTTGGACCCGACTGCGG
This sequence comes from Tepidisphaeraceae bacterium, assembly GCA_036495445.1. Lineage (GTDB taxonomy): Bacteria > Planctomycetota > Phycisphaerae > Tepidisphaerales > Tepidisphaeraceae > DASXMX01. The sequence goes on along the minus strand of DASXMX010000632.1, from coordinate 29,655 downwards.
TGCTGAGAACCGCGATCATCTTCTTTTGCATTTTCATCGTGATCGTCATCGCCTTGGGCGTCATTGCTGCCTTTGCGGCTGGCGGCCTATTCGGCGATCTGGCACGGGGCTTCGGCCCACCTCCGGCACACTAATGATCTCGGCCGCGAGGATCGGATGACCCGCCGCGAGTTCACCGCCGCGTCCGCGATCTCACGTGCTGGTGGTGTTGGTGGACTCGTTCGGTGAGCAACAGATTATCCGATGCACGACCGACTCATGCTCCGAATTGAGATCAGTCGCATCGCCTGCCGCCTGACGGACGGGCATCGACGCCCTGTGGGCCAGATGCTCGCCAATCACTTCCGCTGATCGTTTCGACGATGCGCGTAGCAGGCATCGACCGCTTCGAGCTTCTCAAGATTCGGGATCACTCCCGCTTGTGGCGTCGTCGCAAAGATCATCGTGTTCATCGTGGCCGGGTCGAACGCGGGCCACGGCGGCAGGCCATGGCCGTTGGGGTCGCCTTGGGCGGCGAAGTTGATCCAGTAGGACATCATCGTGTCGGACAAGGCGAGGTTCGCGGGAGACGCGGCGGGTCCGATGAGGCCGCCGAGGTTTCCGAACACGAAGGCGATCTCGCTGGCGTGGCCCGCTTCGCCCGGCCGGGCGCCATGGTCGAAGTAGTAGAGGAACGCCTTGCCTTTGCCCTTTTCCGATTGCAGCCGCGCCCACGTCCACGCCGGCCATCCGAAGATCATCTCGCGGACGATCTCCCTGCCGGACCTGGCGGCTTCGGCGTTGGTCCCATGCGGGTAGGCGGCGAGGACTTGCTCCACCCCGGCCGTGCCGAGGGCCTTGTGCACGGCGTTCTCGAACTCTTCCGGCGAGTGGACGGGCGGGGCGAACATGCCGCCGTCGTCGGAGTTGCTTCCGAGCAGCACGGGCGTGTCGTTGAACGCGCCGCGGAGGTAACGCCCGTAGGGGTCGGCCACGACCGTGTCGTCATCGGCCACGGCGCTGGGCGCAAACTTCACCTTCTGCACGGCGTCGGCGCTCATCGCGCGGGCCGCGCGGATGTCTTTGGCCCCGAGGTCCGCCAGGAACTTCCTGCCCAATGCTTCGCCTGCCACGCGCGAAGTGGCCGGCAGCATCAGCACGCCGCTCTCGGAGATGGCGCGGTGGAACAGCCCCCTGGCGGCGGGTGAGGCCGCGAGGATGCCGACGGACGTTCCGCCCGCCGACTCGCCAAAGATCGTGACGCGGGACGGATCGCCGCCGAACTGCGCGATGTTCGCCTTCACCCATCGCAGGGCGGCGATCTGATCCTGAATGCCATAGTTCCCCGACCCCTTGCCGCCGTTCTCGGCGCCCAGTTCCGGGTGGGCGAGAAAGCCGAAGGGGCCGACGCGGTAGGCCACGCTGACCAGCACCACGCCCTTGCGGGCGAACGCGGCTCCGTCGTAGAGGCGGGCGCTGGTCGCCCCCAGCATGTACGCGCCGCCGTAGATCCACACCATGACCGGCCGGCGCTCGCTGGCATTGTTGGCCGCCGTCCAGACGTTGAGGTACAGGCAATCCTCGCTCATCTTGTCCGCCCCCTGCAACGTGGCCATCAACGCCGGCTGCATCGGCGCGGGGCCGAACCGGTCCGCCGCCCGCACGCCCTCCCACGGCTCGACCGCCTGCGGCGCCTTCCACCGCAGTTCCCCGACGGGTGGCGCCGCGAAGGGGATGCCTTTGTAGGATGCCACCCCGTTCTTCAACACCCCGCGAAGCTCACCCCCGATGACCTTCACCGTCGGGCGGTCGGACGCGGAGGCGAGTTGGCAAGCCGCCGGGCGCGCGAACACCGCCACCGCGACCGCTACAACGGCACACAGCATGCGTCCAAATTCGTTTCCACGAACACGCACAACCGTCATCGGTTCTCCAGTGAAAGAGCGGACTTCAACGTAGCGTTTGGTAATATGCCGATAGCCGGTGGTTGGTGAACACGATAAACCAACGGTTTAGCGCCCATCTGATCCCGCCAAGCAGGGGTTGACATCTTGTGGCGGCGATCGAAGCATCGGGTGCCGACGGGCACGAGCTAATGAGCGAAGGTAACCGCAACCTGAACGATAAAGAACGGCGTCTTGTTCGATGGATGCTGGAACACGGCACACCGGAGGCAACCGCGTTTCTGTCCCAACTGAAACAAGCGCGGGTCACCCCTTGGAAATGCCCGTGCGGGTGTGCAAGCATCAACTTTCAGATCCGGGGCCGTCCCCAAGCCCCGCCGGGCGTCAATATCCTCGGAGACTTCATCTTCGGTGAAGGTGACAAGTTGAGCGGCGCCTTCGTCTACGAGAGCGCCGGCATCTTGAGTGGTCTGGAAGTTTATGGCCTCGCGGGTGACGCGCCGAATTCGCTGCCATCCCCAGAAGATCTGCGACCATTGTCGTCTCCCGGTAGCCGCGAGATGTCGGGCGGCTGAAGTGCGGGATGGCATGGCGGGGCGGTACAACTGGCCCCCTATGGCCAACCCGCTCCGTGAATGCCGGATGCTGTTTCAGAAGATTTCTCCCGGACAAGGGGGAAGTTCGGGCGGCCGTGCAGATCGCCCGGGGCTTCCCTGGTAAGGATTGACCCGCCGGCGGGCAGGACGCCGCGCCGCCGGCGCCGGCTTCCGCACGATTCCCGGTCCCCTGCCCAAGCCCGCGGCGGCCCGACCCGCGCCGCCGCGGGCGGTGCCGTCCCGCCCGCCGCCCCGACTCGTCCGCACCCCGAATGTCCCATCCCGCGTGGGGGAAAATCGCATGGGGCAACAGGGACTATTGCCCATATCACATATCGCTCGTCGCGCTACAGTGAACCTGACTTACGCCGCGGGTTCGATCGCAATGCGCGCACGCGGCATCAGGCGCCGATCATTTGGACAACCGCAGGGGCCACCTAAGCGGTGCACGTGTGAGCCTTTCCGCGGTATCTGGAACCGCCGGGCCGATGATTGCCCCGGCGGTTCTTTATTGGCGGGGGCCGATCACGTCTCCGGCTCGATCGGCGTCCCGCACTCCGGGCACCGCTCCGTGCTCGCACGCAGATCATACCCGCACGTCGCGCATCGCCCCGTGGCGCCCGCCCGGCGGGCGCCACGCCGGCGCAGGAGGCGCACGAGATGAACGGCCGGGGCGATCGCGAAGAGGCCGGCGATAAACCAGTCCGGCGCCGTCCAGGCCCGCACCACGTTTCTGCCGGCGGTCCCGCCGACGCCTTGGACGAAGCCGAGCGTGCGCCACTGGAAGTCGCCGGGTCCGCCGCCCGCCGGGGCGGGCCACGTATCGGCCAGCCAGCGTGCCCGATCGCCCGCGTCGGTCGCGCTGACGTAGAGCGTGATCGTCCCGCTCGCGGCCAGCGCGTACGCCGTGAACCGCGACCCAACCCGGCCGAACGTCCCTTCATGCCAGACGTTGGCGACCCACAGGGCGATCGTCGCGACGCACAGCGTCAGCGACAGCACCCACGCGACGGTCGAGAGGCGGCGCATCGCGGTGCATTTTACCGCGATCAGGTGAACGTACACGGTCGGTGAAACATGTGGCTCAGAAGCCCCCGATCGCGCGTCGAACCCCGCCCCACGCCGGGGCAGAGCGCGGCGGGGGCCGTTCGAATGGAATCCCGCGCCCGGCGCCGCTCCGGATCCGGATGCGCCGCGTCCTGCCTCGCACGAAAGACAGCGCTCCGCGGGATCCGGGACGGCGCGGCGGGCGGCGGTCTCAGATCAGCCGCGATCCCCGGCGCCGATCTGTCCCGGCGTGTGCGGGTGTTCGCATGAGGGACAAATCGGAAAGGCACTTACCCGCGAGGAGCGCCGCAGCGCAAACGCGCCGAGAGAGGTGATCGCCGCGAGGCCCGCGACGGCCCAGCAGGGGCACGAGGCTACGACGTCCCGAGGATAACTTTCGTCGTACATGAACCCGGCATGTTGCACGCGAAACCGGACGGCGGGCCCGCACGAGAACGGCCACCGCCTCGGGGCGCCGTACGGCTCGAACACGAACCGCCGCTCGAAGACGAACAGGCCATCGCTGGCCGCGACCGAGAGGGATACAAGCTTGTCGGCCGGCGGGTCGTTGTCGCGGGAGTTGGCCTCCCCAAGTCGTTCGTATCCGATGGCGACACTGCGCCGGTAGCTCAGCACCCCTAGCGTTACGGTCGCCAGACAAAGCAGCAGCGACAGGACGGATGCAATGAACAAGACGCGGCGGGTCATGCCTTCGCCTCCATCGCGATCGCCGTCCCGCATTCGGGGCAGCGGCCCGTGCTCGCGCGGAGGTCGTATCCGCAGGAGGCACAGAGGCCGGCGCGCTGACGGGTCATTTGGCGACGGCGTCGGACATAGGCGTGCGCGCGGAAGGTCGACAAGATCGCAAGCAACACGGTGCTCGGCCAGAGACGGACCCAAAGCCAGTAGAATTGGGCCGACCCGGCTCGCGCGCCCACGCCATCGTAGTACCGGCTGCTTTCTTGTTGCTCCGGCACCAGTGCCAGGCAAGGGAGGTCTATGACGGGTTTCTGGCCGCGCCAGATCCAGCGGATGGGCACTCGGGAGGTGATCTTCACGTCCAGTCGCGGCGTGTCCGTCGTCGGCGGCGTGGGTGTCAGCGGGCCGCGGCGGGTCATCCGCCGAAAGGGCGGAAGCACGGGCGGCGTAAACCGATCATAGATGACCCTGACGGTCCCCTCGGACGCGATGACGTCGGCGCCCCACCATCGCCCACTGCGGTAGTGGAGCCCGAAGTACCAGAACTGCGTCGCCGTCCAGAGCGCGGCCGCCGCCCCGCAGAGCAGGAGCGACACCACGGACGCGATTGTGCCCACGCGGCGGACCATCGGCAGCCCATTGTACCGTCCGACCGTGGCGCGCCAGACGCATCCGGTGCAGGGGTGTTGGGTCCATTGATATAATGGAGTCGAATCGTCGGAGACCCGTCATGGACCTTGTAGCGATTATCGTGGGGGCGGGATGGATGCTTGGCGCGCTGGCGATCATCGGCGCGTCGGTGCCGCTGCTGCGGGGCCGGGTGCCGCGCAACCGCATTTATGGCATTCGCCTGCGGCAGTCGCTCGCATCGGACGAAGCCTGGTACGAGATCAACCGCTTCGGCGGCAAACGGCTGATCGCCTGGGCCATCCCGATGCTGGCCGTCGGATTCGGATGCCTGCTCCTGCGGCTGCACGGCCACGCCGTCCTGACCCTTGTCCTGGGCTTCGGCCCGCTGGTGTTCCTCCTGATCCCCGCCATCCAAACGTGGCGATTCGCCCGGCGTTTCATGAGCTGACAGGAAGCATCATCCCGGCCGATCGCCTGCCAGCGAATCCACTTTCAAGGTGATCGGCGTCCCGCATTCAGGACATCGGTCCGTGCTGGCTCGGAGATCGTACCCGCATTTCTCGCACAGGCCGGTGCGGCGTCGGCGGAGGCATCGGAGCGTGATCGACGCCTGGGCCGCCGGTAGGACTGCGGTCAGCGCGGCGACGAGCCAGGCCGGCGCGCGGACGGCGGTGTAGTTGCCGGACAGATACTTGCTGCGGCCGACGTAACGAAGGTATTGGAGGCCCGCCCCGCGCCAGTCGACGAAGCTTTCCTGCGGCCCCAGCGGCACGTTGAGCGGCACGGGCCGTGCCCATTCGAGCCCGCCGGGCTGCCAGGCTGAATGGATGAACGTTCGACGGTGGAGGCGGGGCCAGTTGGCCGGCAGCGGGCGGGTCATGAACGCGGTGCGGGCCATTCCCAGCGATCCGCGATCGCTGATGATGCACCACGAGACGGCCCGGTGCGGCGCCCGCTCGGTCCGATCGAGCGACCACACCCACCGATCCTCGACCCAATACCCGCGCACGCCGAGCGCCACGGCCGACATGCACGCCAGCAGAGACAGCACGGATGCGGCGGTAAGCAGGCGGCGAACCATTCGCGACCATTGTACTGCAATGAGAGGAAACGAGCGCCTGATCCTGCGAGGAAATGTCGATGGGCCTCCAGTACTCACTCTCGGGTCTTTCATCGAGGTGTTCGGGATCGACGCCGCGAGGGCGCACGGATCTCCGGCGGCTTGGGGCGCTCGCGGATGACGTCGGAGGCGTTCTTGTCGGTGCGCAGGCCTTGGAATCGCGGCTGGCGCAGCAGGCCGTGTTGGGTCCATTCTTCGAATGCGATTTCGGCGACCAACTCGGGCCTGGCCCAATGCACGCCGGGGCCGTGGGGCGGGTCGCCCTCGTCGAACGGGCTGCGCGGCTGAGCGATCCGGCGGAGGCGTTCCGCCAGATCGAGGAGCGTGGCGCGCGTGAAGCCGGTGCCGACTTTGCCGGCATAGACGAAGTGCTTGCCGTCGTCGGTAAAATAGCCCAGCAGGATCGCGCCCAGCCCGACGCGCGAGCGTTGCGGGTTGGTCCAGCCGCCGATGACGAACTCCTGGCCCTCGGCGCACTTGACCTTCACCCATTCCCGGCTGCGGACGCCGAGCTCGTAACGGCTGCCCAGGCGCTTGCCGACGATCCCTTCCTCATGCCGGCGGCACGCCTGGCCGAACATCGCGATGCCCCGTTCCGGCGTGTCGGGCGTCATTCGAACGCGATCGGACCAGCGCACCGCGCGCGACAACACCTGCTTGCGCGTCTCCATCGGCAGCGAGATCAGTTCGTATCCGTCCCAATAGAGGACATCGAAGACGTGGACATAGGCGGGGAACGATTGCGCGCGTCGGCGGATCTCCGCCTTGTCCAGCAGGCGGAGCCGCTGCTGCAGCACGCGGAATCTCGAGCGGCCGCTCGCGTCCAGGCAGACGATCTCGCCGTCCAGCACGGCCGATTCCTTCACGGCTTCGGCCAGCGCGTCCACGACGTCCGGGAATTGCAGGTTCTGCAGCTTCCCGTTGCGGCTGATCAGCCGCACCTTCCCGCCCTCCATTCGGGCCAGGACGCGCAGGCCGTCGTACTTGGGTTCGAACAGCCATTGCGGGTCGTCGAACGGCTTGTCGATCAGCGTCACGAGCATCGGCTGATACGCCCGCCGCATCGGCCGCCGCAACTCGGGCGGAAGCCGAAGGGCGGCGGGGCGTGGGTTGCGGGCGTCAGATGTGACGCTGCGCTCGGGCATCGAGTGAGTTTAACGTGATACGAAGCGGCATCCACAGCACGGACGCGACAGTGAACAGGCGGCGGCTCATGCAGGCCGTCCTCCTGCGTTTGACGTCATCGGCATTCCGCATTCCGGGCAGCGCTCCGTGCTGGCCCGGAGGTCGTAGCCGCAGGTGGGGCAGAGGCCAAGACGTTTGCGCCGCAGTGTTCGCCCGAGACGGGCGATCCAGACCATCGGCAGGGTGCCGGTCAAAAGCACCGGTGCCCACAGCGGTATGATCGTCACCGAATAGCCGGGGTGCCGGCCGACGGTGCTGAAGCCGGCGAACGCCCAGTCCACCATCCCCGATTGCGCGTCGTTAATCGCGTAACCGACGAGGATCGGGGGACGGCCCAGGAACGTCCAACGCCGATGTTTGCCGCGGGTTTCGGACGCCTCCACGTTGCTCATCCCCGCGTCATACCCCGTGGCCAGCGTGCCCGCCCGACCCTGATCGACGAAGAAATCCTGCCACGTCGCATTGTCCGGGCGGGTATCGTCCACGAGCGAGAGGCCGAAGTCGCCGTGGTAGCTCGCAATCCAGAGGGAGGTTAGCGCGACGCACACCAGCAACGACAGCGCGGACGCGGCGGTGAACAGGCGGCGGGTCATGCCGGCGTCCCCGCGTTCGAGGTGGTCGGCGTGCCGCATTCGGGGCAGCGGTCCTTGCTGGCCTGCAGATCGTAGCCGCAGTGAAGACAACATCCCCGTCTGCGTCGTTCCGCTCGCAGAGCCGGAAACAGCGGGCGGACGAGCAGCAACGGCACTGCGGCCGCGAAACTCACCACGGTGGCGATCGGCATGGCCGGATCCTCGAACGTAAAACGAGCGGTAGCGTACCACGCACACGCGCTCGCCACGCCCAGCACCAGCAACACCACCGATGCGACAATGACCCGGCGGCGAATCATGCCTTCGCCTCCGCCGGGATCGCCGTTCCGCATTCCGGGCACCGGCCCTTGCTGGCGCGGAGGTCGTAGCCGCATTTGGTGCAGTAGCCTTCTCGTTCGCGTCGCGGCGCCAATCGGCCGAAGGCAACCGCAGCACCGAGGGCGAGAGCCGTTGCCGACCAGATCGGCATGCGGGTCGCCAGGAACTGTCCTGGCGTAACCCGTCCCACTCCAAACCCAAGTACCTGCGGACCGACAGCCGGCGGCGTTCTGTTGACCGGGCTATCAACTCCGCACTCCCACAATGTCGGAAAGAGTTGATTTGTGACGATGACCCCGACAAGGCTGCCCAGATGGACCAGCAAGTAGGTCCCGGAATAGCCCGGCGTGGGGCAGCTCATCCAAACGACGCGATTCAGGCTCGCAATGCCGACGATCACCGAACCGACGCATAGCAGCAGCGACAGCACGGACGCGACGGAGCAAAGTCGGCGGGTCACCCTGACAAACGCCGTGTCCTGCCAGGCGTTCCATGCACTGATGATTTGCGGGATCCACGGAACGGCGAAGCCGATCCAGAAGCCGACGGTGTCAGCGATCAGTCGCGGATCGATGGGATTGATGAAATTGCAAGTGACGAGAATGAGGTTCAGCGGAGCGGTGAGGGGTGCGGCTGCGACCAACCGCCAGTTCGGTGCGCCTTGGAATGGGAGTCCCAGCAGACGACAGGCGATCCACTCAGCGCAAATGGCCCCCGCTTCGGACGAGTAACATGCGAGGAGATACATGGCCAGGATTGTCAGCCATCGTCTCCGCTCCTCGCCCACGTCGTGCTGCCCCATCGCCGCATCATAACAACGGACCCCGGCGCCCGCGCGTGTCACGCGCCGAGGACCGCGGTGATTGGCGTGCCGCATTCCGGGCAGCGATCCGTGCTGGCGCGGAGATCGTACCCGCAGGTTGCGCAATGGCCCATTGTCAACCGGTGATGCCGCCGGGTTCGGCGTACCATGCGGGCGGCCGGCGGGATGGCCAGGAGCAGGGCCGGGAGCCAGAGCGGGACGCCGAGCCATTCGGCTCGCGTCGTCACGCGGCGGCCGGTCCACGGCTCGCGCCAGCTCGTGCGCGAACGGCTCCGCAGGAAGCCGAGCGCCGTTGGCGGCGGGGCGACGCCGGGGAACGGGTCGATCCCGGTGTGATGGTAATGATCGGGCCGGACCGTTGGCGGGGGGCTGATCGTGCGTTCGTCCACGAGCAGATAAATGGTTCCCCCGGCGGCGAACCATCCCCGCGCGACACGTCCGTCCCCGTTTCCGGCCCACGAGGTGGTCCAGGACTGCCCGAACGGCGCGAACGCCAGAAAGCTGCAGAGCCATGCAACGAGGATGACGCCGCACAGTGCCAGCGACATCGCGGAGGCGAGCGTGTACAGGCGGCGGCGCATCGGAGGCATTCTACCGCGATCGAGGGCGAGCAATGAGGGCGGGGAACGGAAAGGGTCACGAGTGCCTTGTCCCGCGCCTCGTGTCGGTCGAACTCCGCCCCACGCCGGGGCAGAGCGCGGCGGGGGTCGTTCGATTGTGGGCTCGCGCTCCGGCGCCGCCCCGGATCTGGATGCGCTGTCCCGTCTCGCGGGAAAGACAGCGCTCTGGAATCCGGGACGGCGCGGCGGGCGGCGGTCTCGACGGAGCCTCGCTTTCTCGCGCCGCTTTGTCCCGGCGTGGGAGTTGCGACCGCTCTTCCTGCCGGATCATGCTGGCGCCGTCTGGATCGGCGTCCCGCACTCCGGGCAGCGATCCGTGCTGGCGCGGAGGTCGTAGCCGCAGGTGGGGCAGAGGCCGGGTTTCCTTCGGCGTGATCTCCGATAACGCAATCCCCACACGACCGGAAGCGTTCCGGTCGCCGCGACAATTGCCCAATCCGGGACCATCAGGGCGAAGTAGCTGGCATCATAGAACCAGCCGAAGCCGAGCCTCGGCGAACCCATCGCGCGATCGCAACTGCCGAGCACCTGGTCGGCGAAGTCGGACGGGGCCAGCGTGGGCAACGGGCCCGACCCGAAGGCGGTGCCGCGCGCCAAGCAGAGGCGGGCGTCGCCGGAGATCAGGGCGGTGAAGTAGCCGTCGTGACGTTGGAGCGTGACGCCGTCCGATGTTTGTCGGTTTCGCACCCACAGGATGGCGGTTGCCACGCATGCGAGCAGCGACAGGGCCGACGCGACGGTGCACAAGCGGCGGATCATGCAGATGTCCCCGTGTTCAACATCCTCGGCGTTCCGCCCGCCAGGCGACGGTTCTTGACGGCGCAAACGTGGCCGCGATCACAACAGGGTCACCGCATACGAGCAGCATCCCCGGCCGCGCTCGTCTCTGGCCTCCCGGCTGACGAACACACGCACCCCGCTTTGGGGGAACATCATGACCAGTCCTTCGCCGTAGTCATCGACATTCCACCCGTGCGTTTCGTGCAGTTCGAGCAACAGGCTTGCGATGCCGCCTTTGTCACATTCAAAGAGCGCGTTCCCCGTCTCCCGCTGGTCCACCAACGCGAGCATCGTCAGAAACCACGCCGGGAGATCCTTGTCCTTCTCGAAGCCGTCCTCCCTCAAATACTCTCGAATGCGGTCGACGGAGAATGGGCCGTGCGTGCCGGCGAAATTGGCTTGGTGAATCCGCTGAAGCATTTCGAGCAGGTGCATGTGGAATCCCGTGAGCGGCAGCGATACTCGATTCCCACTGTGTATTTACGGAGGGGACGTCGCTCCGCTGAGGTTTTGCGGGACCAGCCCTATGGCCCGGCCCGCCTGATCGAAGATAACCGTATACGTCTGATCGATGCCCTGTGGGACGTAGATACCCCGCATGTCGCAATTCGCCGTAACGACATACTGGATGACCTCCAACTGCTGATTCCGGTCGCGAACGAAGACGGGGCTGTCAGAGTAGGGCGGCCCCATGATCTGTTCGGCCTGAGCCTTCGCCATGCCGAGGGCGAGCTTCTGGGACCCCGCGACGAGCCCGCGCTCCCGGGTCTGCGAGACGGCGTATTCAGGGTCGAGGAGGCTCTCTGTCTCGCGGCGCGGTTGTTCGTGCCACAATCGCAAGGCGATGTCCGATCCGATCAAAAGGGCAACCGCGCACAGCAGCAGGGGCAGTACGAGCATGCGAGCGAAATGGCGGCGAGTCATGCCGGTTTCCTCACGTTCGAGTTGATCGGCATGCCGCATTCGGGGCAACGGTCCGCGGTGGCGCGGAGGTCGTAGCCGCATTGAAAGCATACGCCCTTTGTCCGGCTGTCCACCATGCGGCGCCGTCGCTTGGCGTCCTGCCGTTGTTTGGCGTCCCACTGACCCCACCAACGTACAAGCGGCCAAAGGGGCACAACCAGCGTGAACATCGCGATCTGCCAGTAGTCCACACCGTAATCGGCGCGGTCAATGCCGACCTTCCGGGACCACCAGATGCCACCCGGAACTGCTTCAAGGCGCAGGATCGCGAAGCGGTTTGGCTTGTGCCACACGATCGGCTGTGTGAGACGGTAGCTCCAGACCCACGCCACGATCGTCAACACGAATAGCAGCAACGACAGGACGCAGGCGGCGAAATACAGGCGGCGGCGCATCGGCGGGCATCGTACTGCAATGGAGGGAAATGCGTTGGGTCGGTCGGGGCACACGGCGTGCCTGCGAGGGTTGTAGGGGCGTACGGCCGTACGCCCGGGTGGGCACACGGCCGTGCGCCCCTACAGGAGCGGGCGGCGGATCATTCCCGCTTCTCTGCGTTCTTGTGGATCGGCGTGCCGCATTCGGGGCAGCGGTCGGGACTGGCGCGGATGTCGTAGCCGCACTTCTTGCGGATCGGGAGGCGGTCGAGTTCGTCGTCGGGCATGTTTGGGATAAACTAATGCCACAAGGCATACGCGACCCAGATCGCGATGACGATGAAAAAGGCCGCATAAGGGATGAACCGAGAGCCGTCGAATAGATGCGGCGAGTTGAGGGCCGCGAGCGCTGTCTCATAGAACTTCACTACGCATGCGATGGCCAGCGCTAAAGCGACCAGCCAGACCGGCGGAATCAGTTGCCTTGGCATCGAGCGAATTATAACAGCCCGCATTCCGCGGCCCGCCCACGCGGCCGTGTTGCCCGTACAGAGGAATCACAGCCGAGGGCGGCTGTGCCACAACAGATCGCTAAAGGCGAGAGTCGCGGGCCTCGGCGGACGCGGATGTCGCACTTTGATTGTCTTGGCTGGCGGGCTGAGCGAACTGGGACCGGAGGCTCGGTGGGGCGTGTGCAGGTGAGACATTCCTGTAAGTCTTTTATCAAAAGCATGATGTAATGGTAACGAGTGCGATATGAATGTCCGGCGCAGGTCCCCAAAAGCAAGACATTTAGGGACAAGTGAGACATGGGAGGGGGACGCAAAGGGGTACAACGTAAAGACGTAAAATGGAAGAAAGGCGTCCCCGCTGCGTTTGACATGTTCGCGTTTTGCGCATCCGAAGCCCGGGGGCGGCGCGGCGTCGAGGTTGCGCGATCGCATCCGCGTCTCCAGCGCCGCTCCCGGCTTGTGTGGTTGCTGCCCGCGAGCAAACGATCGGGTCAATGCGGATTGCTTGACCCCGGGCGATCGGGAGCGAAGGACTGAAGTTCCAGTTCCGCCTCCTGACAGGCGAGGTCTTTGGCGATTGCGTCGTGGATCAGATTCTGCACCTTCTTGTGCGCCTCGATCGCGGCCTTGTCGGCCGAGAGTAGCTTGTAGCTGCCGATGTCGTACATCTGCCGAGCCGTCTTCAAATCGGCATCGGCGGCATCCGCGTCGGACTTCGCCTCGCGATAGGCGTCGGAGGCTTCGACCGAGCGCCGCACGTTCGCGCGGGCCGCGTCCAGCTTGGCTCGGGCCGTCCGCACGGCTGCCGCGGATTCGGCAGGGGTTGGGGGATGTGACGTGGCCGGCGCAGCTGCCGGGGTGGGCGACTTCGCGCTGTCGCGCGGCGCGGGAGACGCCGCGGGCGACGAGGGGCTGTCGTTGTCGAAGATCGTCTTCACGTGCGGGGCTGGATTTTCCTCCGCGGGCTTCGGCGCCGGGACGGGCGCCGGGCCGTGCCCGGCCGGCGGCGGGGCGGGTTGATTCCCCGCCGGTGCAAGGCGCGAGCTGAGGAAGTTCGGCTTGAACGCGAGCACCAGCGCGCCGGCGCAGACGAGGATTGCCACGATCGGCAGCCCAGCCCCGGTGCGGGGCGAGGCGGCGGCGCCGGCGAACGCGATCAGCGCGACGGCCATCGCGCCCACGCCCACCGCGATCCCGAGCGGCATCACAATCGAGTGAATCGTGACGGTCTGGACCGACAGCAGGTGCACCTTCGTGAACAGCAGCGACGCGAGCCCGCCCAACAGGGCGAGCATGCCAAGCAGGCTGCTTCGGCGACGTGATGCGACCATCGTTCGTCCTCCCGGAAGAGAGACACGGGGACACGGGGACACGGGGACACGGGGACACGCGGAGAAGGAATCCGATCGCTCCCCTCCCCGCGTCTCCGTGTCCCCGCGTCGCCTTTCTGCCCCTCTTGGCGATCTCGGCGTTTTGGCGGCGCTCTTTCTTCACATCTCAATGGCCGTTCCGCACTTCGAGGATTTCCTCCGCGGCGCGGTAGCCGCTGGCGATCGCGCCGGCCACGGTGCCGCTCTGGCCTTCATGGGTGGCCTCGCCGGCGAAGAAGAGTGTACCGTCGATCGGCCGGGCGAGCACCGCGCGGGCGCCGGTCCCGCCTACGCCGGTATAACTGTATGCACCGCGACTGAAGGGATCCGCCTGCCAGTCGGCGACCGTCGCTCGCTCCAATCTCGCAGCCAGTTCGTCGGCGCTGGTTTCCAGGAATTCCGACAGGCTCGCCAGCGCCTCGCGGACGACGTCCGGCGAATCGCGATGCGAGAGCGCTTGCGCCGACGGCCCGCCCGACCAGCCGACCAGCACGTTCGCCCGCACCGGCAGCATCGTCCACCACGTGAAGACCTTCGGCCCGCGGCCGTGCAGGAAGCAGGCGTCCCGCAGCGACTCGCCTTCGGCCACCGTAGGAAACCGTTCGGTTTCCCAGAACGGGTCGCGGAATTGCAGGATCGTCTTCACGATTGCCCCCATCTCCAGCCGCGCGATTGCATCGGTTTTGCCCGGGAGTTCGGGCAGGAATTGCATCGCGCCCGCTTCGCCCGAGGCCGCTTTGAGGACGCCCAGCGGGACGGTGACGAGGGCTCGACTGGCCCGGAAGACTTGCCGCGTGCCGTTCGTTGTCGCTTCGACTTCGACCGACCCACGCTCCCAGCGAATCGCGCTCACGACGGTGCTGAGTTGGACGCTCGTGACTGCGGGATTCAGTCCAATCGTGATGGCGTCGATCAGCCGGTCATATCCGCCGACCAGTCGAAACGCGCGATCCTCGCCGATCTGCTCCGACGCCCGCTGCTCCTCGGCCAGCCCGCGAGCCGAGGCCCGCTCCGGGTCTGCGGCGTCGAAGCCTTCGACGAACGACAGGGCCGACTCCTTCGCCCGCTGCGGCGCGTCGCCGCAATACCGCCGGATAAACTCGGCGAACGACAAGTCCGCCTCAGTGATCTGGTCGAGCCGGCCGAGCACCGCCTCGGTCTCCTCCCAGAACTTCTCCTCCTTCGACAGCTTCCCTTCGTGAAGGAACCAGTGGGTGTCGGCGACGTCGTATGCGGCCAGCCGGGCCGCCCGCAGGATGTCCCACGTCTCCCGCGGCGTGCCGTGGACGAACTCGGCGCCCAGCTCGATTGGCACGGGGCAGCCGATCTGGCGCACCGTGTGGATCCGCCCGCCGAGCCGGTCGCGGGCTTCCAGAATGGTGACGTGCAGGCCCGCAGCAGTCAGCGTCCGCGCGGCGGATAGCCCCGCCGCGCCCGCGCCGATGACGATCAGGTCCGACCGGTGGGCGTTCATCCGCCAAAGGATACGCGCCCCACACCGTTCAAGGCAGCCGTTCTCGGTGAGATGAGAGAACGAGGGACAAAGGACCCGTGACAAAGGACGACGGACTAATACGTGTTGTACGCCGTGCCCGCGACGTCGGTCTCATCGGCGGCGGTGTTGGCCCAGACGGTGGCGCCGTCGTAGTACCAGCCGGCGGCCGACGAGCTGCCGGCCGGGGCGGTGACGGCCACGACCGCCAACCCGCGGTTCCTGCCCACCGGCAGCGGCGGGAACGCCCGCAGGTACGGCCCGTAGATGTGCGTCGCGTCCTTCGCCGCCTGCGCGTTGCCCTGCGCGTCGGTGTATTGCGTGAGCTGATTCCGGAACGTGTCGGCCGACGCGCCCGACGGGCACGCGCCGCCGTGCTCGGTTTGGTACATGTCCAGCGCGGAGCGGATCGTGGACAGGTCCTGCGCCAGGGCGGCGTCCGCCGCCCCGGCGGACCCGCGGCTCATCTTCGGGATCGCGATCGCCGCGATGATCGCGATGATCACCACCACGACCACCAGCTCGACGAGCGTGAACCCGTCGTGCTGCGAGCCGGTTTTCCGCGCGGTGCGGCAGTTCATATCAGTTCCACTCCTGCCCCCGGCCCTGCGGGCCGTACGCGCACCTCATCCGTTGGCGTTGCGCGCGGGGCATTCCTCTAATCCTTAACCATCGGCACGCATTCATGTGTCGTTTACCCGCGAAGGTGCCAGCATGAGAGGCGGTTCCCTGCACGAGTGGAAAAACAGGCTGTGCCGTGCTCAGAATATCGGACGTGGAATAATTTTCGCCGCCCCAAAGTAGTCTCTGGCGATGAGAGCAACGCCGCGCCTATGCGACCAGGGGTTCCAAGAGGGGCTTGAGCGTTTGTCTCGCGCGATACAGGCGGGTCTTGACGTTAGCCCGAGTGGTTTTGAGAAGCCGGGCGGTTTGGCAGGTGTCCAGTTCCTCGATGTCCCGCAGGACCAACACGGTGCGATAGGACGCGGGGAGTTGATCGATGCAGGCGCGGACATGCGCCCGGGACTCGGCCGCCGCGACACCGGTGACGACGGGTTCACAGTCGCCGCCGACACCGGCCCGCCGGCGGTCAGCGCCCGCGACGTCGGGGCCGCCGGGTTGGGCGGCCAGACCCACGAAGCTCCGGCGGCCGCGCGACCGGAGCTTCATCAGGCAGGCGTTGACGACGATCCGGTGCAACCAAGTCGAGAGCCGCGATTCACGATTGAAGACGTGGATCGATTGGAACGCGGAGATCAGCGCGTCCTGCGCGGCGTCTTCCGCGTCGTGGATACAGGCGAGACATCTGCGGGCGGTCGCAAACATCTCCGCCCCGTATTCTCGCACGAGCGCGGCGTACGCGTCCGGATCCCGCGCGCACAGCCCATTGATCAGCGCGACTTCGTCGCCGCTGGCGGGGTCGTATATGTCCCGATCATGGTCGGCACGCAGGGGAACGGCTGTCTGGTTCATGGTTTCTCCGTCATAAGAAGTTCGGCGACGAACGGGTTGGTGCGGGCGATCGCCAGCCCGCCGCCGGCCAACTCGCGAATCAGCGCGATGCCATCGGCATCGACGAAAGAGACGTCCGCCAGGTCGAGTCGCACCGTCCCGTACCGGGCGGCGGCCCGCCCGCAGGCGCTGCGGAGTTCCCCGATCCACGGGCCAACGAGCTTGCCGGCCAGCTTCAGCGTCACAGCATTAGCTTCGGAGATTTCGGTGATGCGAAGCATGGGCTGTCCGTTCGCGTTGCCCCACGGAGCCGTTAAAGCTAGGCGTGTGCCACGGCGAAGTTCGCGCGGCGGAACGGGTTGCAGCCCGTGGCGGCCGAAAGGGTTAGGTAATTCGACGGCCTTGCGTCAGGTTTGGCGAACGATCGTGGGGACGGGCACGGACCACGAGATCTCGTGGGGGCCTACGAATTCTCGTTGGCGGCAGGCCGGGCGATGCCAAGGCGTTTCATCCGGCTGCGGAGCGTGTTGGGATGGATGTCCAGGAGCTTCGCCGCGCCGCGGGCGCCCTCGATGATCCAGTTGGTTTCGGCCAGCACATCGAGGATGTGATTGCGTTCGCGGGCTTGCAGGCTGGCATCCGGCCGATGGCCGTCTGGCGCCGCAAGGGCAGTAGACGCCTGTGCGGCACCCGCCGCGCTGAACACCTCCGGTCCGATCGTCAGCATTGGACCGTCGGCGAGGATGATTGCCCGTTCGAGGATATTCTCCAGTTCCCGGATGTTGCCCGGCCAGCCGTAGTCGTTCAGCCGCCGGAGCGTCGCGTCGTCGATGCGCTCGATCCGCCGCCCGACGCGTGCGGCGAACTTGGTCACCAAAAACTTGACCAGCAACTGCACGTCCCCGGTCCGCTGGCGCAGCGGCGGCAGCAGGATCGGGAAGACGTTCAGCCGGTAGAACAGGTCCTCGCGGAACGTGCCGCCGCGAACGGCGGCGGGCAGGTCGCGGTTCGTGGCGGTGATCACGCGGACGTCGGCCTTGATCGGCGTCGATCCGCCGACCCGCTCGAACTCCCGCTCCTGCAGCACCCGCAGCAGCTTGACCTGTACCTCGGGCGGCACCTCGCCGATCTCGTCGAGGAAGATCGTGCCGCCGCAGGCCAGCTCGAACCGGCCGGTCCGCCGCTGGATCGCCCCGGAGAATGCCCCCTTCTCGTGCCCGAACAGCTCCGACTCGACCAAGCCGGCGGGCAGCGCGGCGCAGTTCACCTTGATCAGCGGCTTGTCGTGGCGCCGGCTGGCGGAGTGGATCGCGCGGGCGAACAGCTCCTTGCCGGTGCCGGTCTCCCCCGCGATCAGCACCGACGCGTCGGTCGTTGCGACGCGGTTCACCTTGTCGATCGCCTCCAGGATCGCGGGGCTGCGGCCAATGATCTCCTCGAAATTGTGGACGTCGTTGATCTCCTCGCGGAGGTAGGTGTTCTGTGCCGTGAGCCGGGCTTGCTCCTGCTCCATCAGGACTCGTTCGGTGATGTCGAGGAACATCGTCCGGGTGTAGGTTCCGCTCGGGTCGGGCCTGGACCACCACTGGATCCAGATCGGCTTGCCGCTGTCCTTTCGGCGCAGTTCCAGCACGACGCCGCCGGTGTCGCTGCCGCGGCCGATGGCGGCGAATGCCTCCTTTACCCGCCGCTGCGCCTCGGGCGTGTTGGCCACCAGCGACATGCCGACGGTTCCGACCGCCTCCTCCGGCTGGATGCCCAGGATGCGGAGGGCCGCCCGATTGGCCCGGAGAAAGCCGGACTGCATGTTTTCGTGGACGTAGGCGATCGGCGCCTCGTCGAACAGGTCGCGGAACCGTTCCTCGCTTTCGTGGAGGGTTTGCTCGAGCCGCAGGCGGGTCAGCTCCGCCGCGGCGCGGTCGGCGAAGATGCGGAAGACCGACAGCCGACGGGGGCTCGGCGGCATGGGCTTGACGTCGAAGACGCACAGGTGACCGAGGTGCCGGCTATCGGGCGCGCGGAGCGGAACCCCGAGGTAACTTTCGATCCCCGCCTCGACCATCGGGCGGTCGGCGGGGAACTTGCGGCTGACGCCGGTCGGGTAGTGACACAGGTTGCCCTTGACCACGTCCTCACAGGGCGTTCCCGGCAGGTGGTATTCGACGTTGGGCGCCGCCCCGGCCGGCGTCCAGTAGGCGATCGTCCGCGCCCGTCGCTCCCCGGCGAATTCGGCGATGAACGCGTATCCTGTGCCCATCGCCTGCGCAACCGAGCGCACGAGGTTTTGAAAGAACGCTTCGCCGGTGGCGGCGGCCGTCCCCTCGACGATCGCGCGCAAGACGTCCAGCTCGTCGGAGAGCTCGTTTTGCCCGTCACCAGATAGCGGCATAAGCCTGTCGCCCGGCCCGACATTCGCCCGGCCTTTCCCAGTATAGCCAAGCGATGACGACAAATGTCAAAACGACCGCTCAGTCAGGCTTCAGCGAGCCGAACCGGAGGAGCCCCATGCACGGCTTGCGTCAATGGGTGTCGGGTTCATTGGGAACGGGCGGGCTGGCTGGCGGCGAATCCGGCCGGGTGCGATGCCGATGGCGGCGATTCGGGCAGGTCCGACGCGCCCCCTCGCCTGGCCCAGGCAATGAAGCCCGCCGGGGCGCCTTTGAGGCCGCGGATATTCGCCCCGCGGACGGACTTTACCTGCTCCCAACCGATCACGCCCGTCAGGTCGGCCTCGCTCAAGTCCGCGTCCTCCAGCGTGGCGCCGCGCAGGTCCGCCCCGCAAAGCCGGGCGCCGGTCAGGTCGATGTCGGCGAGGTCGGCGTCCTCCAGGTTTGCCGAGTCGAGCGTGCCCCCGCGGAGATTGGCGGATCGGAGATCGGACCCTTCCAGGTTTGATCCCGTGAACACCGCCCGCCGCAGGTCGCTGCCGCGGAAGTTGCTGCGGCGCAGATCGGACCCGACCAGTTTCAGATCCTGCAAGTAAGCATCGGCTACGTCGACGCCGACGAGCGGGACGCCGTCTTTGTTCAGCTCCTGCAGCGCCTCGATGCGGCCCCCGCTGCCCCCTTTTCCTTGGGCTGTGTTGATCACCTGCCACGCCTGATAGTGCTTCTGCTTCACGCGGTTGCCGGAATCCATGAAGTAGAAGATGACCGCGAACAAGATCGAGAGGCTACCCGCGTACTCGAGCACCTCGAAGAGCGACCACTTGCCCAGCGCGTACGCGGCCCACTCGCCGGCCCAATTGAACCAATAGATAGGGACCAGGCCCGGGTGAAGCGCCTTGCGCTTGAACGCCTCCCACGGTTCGGGCACTTGGCGTTGTTTGACGAGGTACGGCATGACAGGCTCCCTGGTATGGAAGGCAGGTCCGCGACACGAGCTCGACCGGCCTCATCGCCCTTTGCTGTGACATACGCATGCCTCTTGGGCAAAGAGTTGCCAAATGATAAGATGCTGCGGCTCGGCCGAGGTTACGCGAGTGCCCCTGCAACTCCCGCCCGTGTAACCCCGTGCCCCTCCCCGGCATCTCACAAGCGGAACTCTCAGGAACTCCCATGAAGAGTAGTCATCCGAGTTGTGAACCGATTCGCATCCTGATCCTCGGCGGCGGGTTCGGAGGCATGTACGCGGCGAGGCGGCTGCAACGGGCCGCCCGCCGCGACCCGCGGCTCCAGGTCACGCTCGTCAGCCGCGACAACTTCTTCCTGTTCACGCCGATGTTGCACGAGGTGGCCGCCAGCGACCTTGAGATCACCCACATCGTCAGCCCGGTCCGGTCGATGCTCCCGCACGTGAACTTCTTCTGCGGCGAAGTGGACGCGATCGATTTGGAGCACCGCCGCGTGAGGGTGTCGCATGGCTTCGGTCGCCACGCGCATGATTTGGAGTACGACCACCTGCTCCTGGGCCTCGGGTCGGTCACGAACTTCTTCAAGCTCCCGGGTGTCGAGGAGCGGGCAGTGACGATGAAGTCGCTGGGGGACGCCATCGGCCTGCGCAACCGGCTCATCTCCCTGCTGGAGGAGGCCGACACCGAGTGCGCGGCCGAGCAGCGCGAGGGGTTGATGACGGTGGTCGTGGCTGGCGGCGGGTTCTCGGGGGTCGAGACGATCGGCGGCGTGAACGACTTCATCCGCGACTCGCTCCGCCACTACCCGCACATCTCGCCGCAACTCGTCCGCATGGTCGTCGTCCACCCGGGCGACGTGATTCTGCCGGAACTGGGGCCGGAGTTGGGGGCCTACGCGCAGAAGAAACTGGCCGAGCGCGGCATCGAGATCCGCACGAACGTGAAGGTCGCCCGCGCCACCGAGGACACGGTGATGCTGTCCGACGGCACCCGCATTCCGACCCGGACGCTGATTTGGACCGCCGGCACGGCGCCGCACCCGATTGTCGGGATGCTCCCCTGCCAGTGCGAACGGGGCCGGATCTGCGCCAATGAGTTCCTTGAGGTGCCGGGCCGGCCCGGCGTCTGGGCGCTGGGGGATTGCGCGGTCGTCCCCGACCTGACCACCGGCAGGCCGTGCCCGCCTACCGCGCAGCACGCGTGCCGGCAGGGCCACGTCGCGGCCGACAATATCCTGGCCGCGATCACCGGCGGCACCAAGCGGCCGTTCCGCTTCAAGGCCCTCGGGCAACTCGCCGCCATCGGGCACCGCGCCGGCGTGGCGCGGATCCTGGGCGTGAAGTTCTCCGGGTTCCCGGCCTGGTGGATCTGGCGATCGATCTACCTGAGCAAGCTGCCGACGCTGGAGAAACGGATCCGCGTTGCCATTGACTGGACGCTAGACTTGATCTTCTCCAAAGACTTGGTGCAATTCCTGACTGTGCGCGCGATAACGGTGTCGCACATTCAGCACGACGAGGAGCACGGCCACGCCGCCGAAGCCGACCTGCTGGCCCTGCGGTCTGGCGAGCCCGGCGCCCCTCCGACCCCATCGGCCGCCCCGGTGCGACAGGAGGTGCTGATGAACTGACCGCCATCTCGCCCCAGGCGATCCACCAAAGTGCAACGGCGTTCGGCCGCGTCCCAACGACCGGCGCCGTCTCGGAAGAACGGAACGACGTGTTGTTTTGAGAAACGCAATCCACTCAATCCCGGAAAGGAACGTATAACCATGAAATCCACGAAACTCATGCTCGCCGCTGCCATGACCGGTCTGCTCGCGGGTTCCGCCGCCCGCGCGGCGACCACCGCGACCGCCGCCCCGGCCCGTGCCGCCCAGTCGATCACCTCGCCCGTCAAGGGATCGTCGCTGCAGACGAAGACGACCGCCAAGGCCGGCACGTTGCTTGCCGACGAGGAGAAGGGCAAGCACGACTGCAAGGGCAAGAACGACTGCAAGGGGCAGGGCGGGTGCAAATCGAGCGACAACGGGTGCAAGGGGAAGAACTCCTGCAAGGGCAAGGGCGGGTGCAGCACCAAGGACTCCGGCAAGGACTCGGGGAAGTTGGCATAACCTCAGCCCGGTTGGCTTCATCCGACTCACGGCGCCCGGGCCGCTTGCCCGGCCCGGGCGCCTTTGAACGAGTGAGCGAAACGTTTCGCGCCGGAGGCGCCCGCATGCCCGCCAATCGATTCAACGGCTACACGGACCTGGGCGTGGGCATCGGCCTGCGCATCCCGCACTACCGGCACATCCTCGAGCAGAAGCCGTCGTGCGATTGGTTCGAGATCATCAGCGAAAACTACATGGTCGACGGCGGCCGCCCGCTGGCCGTCCTCGACCAGATCCTCGAACAATACAAGGTCGTCCAGCACGGCGTCAGCATGTACTTCGGCTCGACCGACCGCCTCAACCGCGACCACCTCAAGGCGCTCAAGAACCTGGTCCGGCGGACGCGGACGCCGTTCCTCTCCGATCACCTCTGCTGGGGCAGCGTGGACGGCACCTACTCGCACGACCTGCTGCCGATGCCCTACACGTTCGCTGCCGCCAAACTGACGGCCCAGCGGATCCGCGAGGCGCGGGATTTCCTGGAGGTGCCGGTCTGCGTCGAGAACGTCAGCAGCTACGCCGAGTTCCACGTCAGCGAGATGACCGAGTGGCAGTTCCTGACCGAGGTCGTCGAGCGAGCCGACTGCGGCATCCTGCTGGACGTCAACAATATTTACGTCTCCAGCAAAAACCACAACTTCGACCCGTACGCGTACCTGAATAACGTGCCGCACGAGCGGGTGGGGCAGATCCACGTCGCCGGGCACAGCAAGTATGAGAAGTACATCCTCGACACGCACGACCACCCGGTGCTGGACCCGGTCTGGCGGATGTACGCCCACGCGCTCCGGCTCTGCGGGCCGACCAATACACTGCTGGAATGGGACGCCCACATCCCCAGCTTCGACGAGGTCCACGCCGAGGCGCTGAAGGCCAACCGGTTCATCGCCGAGGTGATGGCGGAGGGCGGCGCGCCGCAAGTGCAGGAGGATCGGCATGCCGACGTCCCGGCCTAATCCGATGGCCCGCCGATCGCCGCGACGGCAGACGCTCGCCGAGCTGCGCGAGCTGCAGCGGCTGGCGCTGTCGACGATCCGCCACCCGCTCTCCCGCACGGGCCGGACCCAATCCCGCTGGAGCGACGGCCGGCCGATGCGCCAGGTCGCGGCGGAATTCATCACGCCCAACGACCGCCTCACCAGCGTCGAACGGCTGGAGATCTACAACAAGCAATACTGGTTCCGCCTGCTCGACTGCCTCTGGGACGACTACCCCGGCCTCCGAACGATCTTGGGGGACAAGCGGTTCGAGAAACTTCGGATTGCCTACCTCGACCGCTACCCGTCCCACTCCTACACGCTGCGGAACCTGGGCAGCCGGTTGGAGCAGTTCATCCGCGAGCGGCCGGAACTCGTCGCGCCCCACGAGACGATGTGCATCGACATGGCCCGCTTCGAGTGGGCTCAGGTCGTTGCGTTTGATAGCGAGGCGAGGCCGCCGTTGACCGTCGATGACCTGCTCGGCCGGGATCCGGCCGCGCTGCGGCTGGGCCTGCAGCCGCACCTGACGCTGCTCGCGATGGACTACCCGCTGGACGACTTCGTGCTGGCGGTCAAGAAGAAGGATGCCGCGATGCGGACCGAGGCGAGCAACGCCGTCGAGGCCGAGCCGCGGGCCTCGCGCCGCCCGCGACGAGTGCGCCTCCCCAAGCCGCGGAAGGTCTTCCTCGCGGTCCACCGGCACGACAACGCCCTCTATTACAAGCGTCTCGAGCCGGCCGCTTATCGCATTCTCGCCGCGTTGCGCGACGGCGCGACGCTGGCCGAGGCGTGCACCGCGGCACTTGAGAGCAACGAGACCCCGGGCGACGACGTCGCCGCCCGCATCCAGGACTGGTTCACCACGTGGACGGAACTCGGCTGGTTCTGCCGGCCCCCGCGCGGCTGATCCGCAGGCCGCCGTCCGTCCGCACACACAAGGAACTCCCCATGGCCACCGCGATCAAATCCGGGAGTGTTCCGGCACGCGCCTACGGCACACTCGTCTGCGGCGCATCGTACTTGCAATCGCCCGTTCTTCTGCTGCTGCGATTCACCTGGGGCTGGCAGCTCGTCGAGTCCGGCTACGGCCACCTGACGCACGTGCAGAAAACGGTCGACGCATTTGAAGGCTGGGGCGTGCCCCTGCCGCACCTGAGCGTCTACGTCTCGGGAGCCACCGAACTGGTCGGCGGCTCGCTGCTGATGCTCGGCCTGGCCACCCGGCTGATCTCGGTCCCGCTCGTGTTCAACTTCATCGTCGCGATCGTCGCCGCCAGTCGAAGCGACATCGCCGGCGCGTTCCACAAGCAGGGCGTGCTCGCCGGGTGGGACCAGATCGTCAACGACACCGCCTTCCCGATGCTGATGCTCGCCCTGGTGATGCTCGCCTTCGGCCCGGGGAAGGTGTCGATCGACTATCTGCTGGGCCGAATCGTCTGGCGGACGATCCCACCGCACGCCGATCAAAGGCCCGGCGGGTTTCCGGTCAATCCCGCTCAATAGCCATTTCCACATGAAACCGGCTTGGAGCGGATCGACTTGCGGCGCAGCCCGAGCCGGTCGGGTTGTCGTCCCGTCCACCCCGGTTTAAAAAAGTTGAAGCGAAGGTTGTCAGGAATCGGGATCTCGTCCGACTCACCATGGCAGCCTTGCGTGCGGCCTCAGCTTTATCGGTGGCGTTCACCCGGGTCCGACGCAGGTTTGCCGAAGACGAGGACGAAACCCAATGCAGACAGTCATGCGACGACGGACCGGGACTAAGACGCGGGTGGGCCACGGCATGCCCTTCGAGGTGCTGGAGGGCCGGACGCTCATGTCCGCGGGCGGACATTCGGATCTTGGTCCGGCCCACGGGCCGGGCAGTGAATTCGTTTACACGGAATCGAACAACCCCGCGCCGGGACAAAACGCGGTGATCGCGCTGCAGCGGAACCCGGCCGACGGGTCGCTGCGGCAGGTCGGCACGTTTCTCACCGGCGGCACCGGGTTCGCGAACGTGACGCAAGGATTGGGACCCGACGACTCCGACCAGGAAGTCATCGCCAGTGCGGACGGGCGATTCCTCTTCGCGGTCAATCAGGGGAGCAACTCAATCGCCGTCTTCCGAATCCGCGGCAACGGCAGCCTGGGCCGCGTGGGGACGTATGACTCGGGCGGCACGCAGCCGGTGAGCCTGGGCCTGTCGGGCGATCACCTCTACGTGGCCAATCGAGGCGACGCGCTGCAGAACCAGACCGCCAGCATCGCGCCCAACTACACTGCGTTCAACGTCGGCAACAACGGCGCGCTGACGCCGATTCCCGGCTCCACGGTCACGCTGCCGATCGGCCTTTCGCCGGCGCAAACGCTCATCTCGCACGACGGGCGGTTCCTCTTCGGCGACAACTTTGCAATCCCCGGCACGACGCCGCCGCTGGGGCAGACGATCGATCCATTCCAAATCGCGCCTAACGGCGGGCTGGTCCAAGCCCCCGGCGGGCCGGTTTCCGCGGCGGTCACTCCGAACGTCCTGCTCGGCCTCGCCCTCCACCCGACGCAGCAGATCATCTACGGCGGCCTGACGGGTGCCAATGGCATCGCCGTGTTCACGTACGACAACCAAGGCTCCGTCCACTTCGTGACCTCCGTCTCCGATCAGGGCGCTGGCCCGTGCTGGGTGACGGTCAGCGCCGATGGCAAATACTTGTACGCTTCGAATACGGGCACCGATTCGATCGGCGTGTTTTCGCTGGCCGACCCGCTGCACCCGGTACAGGTCCAGGACTTCACGCTTGCCGGCCCGTTCGCGAATCCCGGCGCAACTGGGCGCGAGGTGGCGAGCTTCGAGATCGCCCTCGATCCATCGGGCAAGAGCCTCTACGCGGTGACGCAGGACACCGCCGCCACGCGCGATTTCCAGCAAGGCAACGCGCTCCACGCGCTCACCGTGGCGGCGGACGGGACGCTCAGCGAGCCCAACACGCCGGTCACGTTTTCCGCCGCGGACGTGCCGGCCGCGGCCCGGCTCCAGGGGGTGGCGGTCGTCGCCGTGCGGTCGGACGAAGCAGGTAACAACGATTCGCCGGCCAGCGCCGAACCGGCGACGGCTTCCGATTCCGTCTTCAGCACAACCCCGATAGGTGAAGGCGGAACCGACTCCGGCTCGTCACTGTCCGTGCTGGTGGACCTGGCGGGCGGACATCACGGCAGGCCGTAACGCGAACCGAGGTCGGGCGGCCCCACGCCGCCCGGCCCCGGCCTCGACCTTGTTGTCTCGTCGGTCACCGGATGATCGTCCCTTGGAGGCCATGGGAGAATGATCGCAGATCATGATGCCGAAAGCCTTCCCGCCCCTTCTGCCGTGCGCTGGCTGGAAGAGCATGGGGACGCGCTCTACGCCTACGCGCTGGCGCGCGTGCGCGACCCGCACGCCGCCGAGGACCTGGTGCAGGAGACGTTGATGGCGGGCCTCGGCTCGGCGGGCGGATTTGAGGGACGCGCCGCCGAGCGGACCTGGCTGATCGGCATCCTCCGGCACAAGTTGCTGGATTGCCTGCGGCGCAACCTGCGCGAGCGGCCGCTGGGCGAAACGGGCGACGACGGGCTGGAAGACCTGTTCGACCGCAGCGGGCGATGGAAGGTATCGCCGACGACATGGGACGCCGACCCGCACGTCCTGGCCGAATGGGCGGAATTCCGTCAGGTGCTCGCGCAGTGCCTCTCGCGGCTCCCCGCGCGCATGGCGCACGTGTTCTGGCTGCGCGAGGCGGAGGAGGTCGACACGCCGGAACTGTGCGACCGCCTGAACGTCACCGCCGCCAACGTCTGGGCCCTCCTGCATCGGGCGCGCTGCGGCCTGCGGAAGTGCCTCACCGCGCATTGGTTCGAGGGAGATCACCCCCGATGAGGTGGACGCGCGCACTCAACTTGGCGCTGTTCATGACCTGCCGGGACGCCGCGCCGCGGATCTCCCACGGGATGGATCGAACGCTTTCCCTTGAAGACCGCACGGCGGTGCGCCTGCACCTGGCGATCTGCCCCTCCTGCCGCCGCTATCGACGCCAAATTGCATTGCTCCGGCGTGTCCTGGCGCTGATGCCGCACTATCCGAACCGTGCCGGAGATGAACCCCTCCCGGCCGCTGCCCGGGCGCGAATCCGACGGGCGTTGGAGGGCCCGGCTTGAGACGCACTTCCGCCGAGCCTCGCGAGTTCGGCGACCCGTAAAACCGTGACTGTCCCTGTGACAGTCCCGGTTTTGGAAGCCGGCCCGAATATCCTCGTTTTTTGTTGCGGGGCCTTGTCCCGGGCTTATAATTCGCCTGTTTGGAGTGAGGGGACTCAGGCCGCCGCCCGACAAAGTCCGGATACCGGCGTGGGGGTCCACCAATCCAAGTTGCCTTCAAATCCAGTTGAATGGGAGGAGCGACATGGGATCGAGGACGCCGCGTTTGGAAATCTTGGAGCGTCGGATTTTGCTTTCGGCTTACACGCCGAACCCGCTCGGATCGTTTGGCGTCGGCAGTCCGGACAACGGCGAATACCCCTACTTCGGCGTGACGCGGGACGCGGCCGGCGACCTATTCGGGACCACCTTCCAGGGCGGCGCCTCCGGTAACGGCACCGTCTTCGAAATCGCCAAGGGCTCAAACGACGTCACCGCGCTGGCGTCGTTCGACGGCGCGAATGGCGCAACGCCGGGAGGCGGCCTGACGATCGACGCCGCGGGCAACCTGTACGGGACCACCTCCGCGGGCGGCGATGCCGGCGACGGCAGCGTGTTCGAAATCCAGCAGGGGACGACCTCAATCCAGACCCTTGCCTCGTTCGATGGTGACGACGGATCGATGCCTCAAGGCTCAATTGCCGTTGACTCCGCCGGCAACATCTACGGAGCAACGCAGGGCGGTGGGGACAATGGCTTCGGAACGGTCTTCGAGATTGCCAGGGGCTCCGGCGCGATCACGGCCCTCGCCTCTTTCGACGGCAGCAATGGCAAACTCCTCTTCGGCGGGGTGACCCTCGACCCGTCCGGGAACCTGTATGGGACCACATACGGCGGCGGGGACGCCAGCGACGGCACCGTCTTCGAAGTGGCCGGCGGCTCCAATACGATCACAACGCTCCTGTCGTTCGACGGGCCCAACGGCGCCAAGCCGTTCGACACCGTGACACTGGACGCCGCCGGCAATCTCTACGGGACGACGGTGAGCGGCGGGCCGACCAACGACGGCACGATTTTCGAGATCGCCAACGGCTCCGGCACGCTCACGACGCTTGCCGCGTTCGACGGAATCAACGGGTCGCTCCCCTACGCCCGGCCGGCCATCGACGTGGCGGGCAACCTGTATGGAACGACGTATAACGGCGGGGCGGGCGGATACGGCGCCGCATTCGAGCTGCCCAGCGGATCGTCCGAGATCACCGACCTCCTCTCCTTCAGCGTTGACGGATCGGAGGGAACAAACCCCGAGGGCCCGCTGACCCTGGATGCGACGGGCAACCTGTACGGCACGACGAGCACGGGCGGGTCCGCCGGTTACGGCGCGGTATTCGAATTGACGACCAACTCCAGCGTCTGGCTCTCGCTGACTTCCGGCGCAAACCCCTCTCAATCCACACAACCGTTGACGTTCACCGCAACTGTGAGCGGCGGTGTGCCCGACGGCGAGACGGTGATGCTGGTCGATGCCAGCAACAAGGACGCAACTGTGGCCACCGGCGCATTGAACGCGGGTGCCGCGACACTCGCGATCCCCGCCGGCACCTTCGCGGCGGGCACGCATGATCTGCTCGCGGTCTATTCGGGTGATGCCGACTACGGCGCCAGCGAATCGCCGCCCTACGCCCAGACGGTTCAGGGCGGGGTGGCGCCACCGCCCGCGTGGTTGGCCGCCGGCAGCCAGGCGAGTTGGGATCCTTCCACCTACACACTGACGGTGACCGGCTCGGCCGTGATCAACGCCGATCCGGGCGCGGACGAGCCGAACATCGTCGAGAGCGGCGCGGCCGCCCAGTTGGTGATCCAGCCGACGATCAGCCCCACCGACATCCACATCGGCGGCGTCTCGCTGAGCAACGGGGCCAAGCTGCAGGTCGCCAGCGTCGGCAGCGGCCGCACGCACGCCAACCACAACGTGCTGGTCGTCGGCACCGCCGGCTCGGCCACCGACCCGACGTTCTCGATCGACGCCACCAGCAAGCTGGACCTGTCCGACAACGACCTGGTCCTGCACGTGGGCTCATCCGACGCCAACGGCACGGCGGCGTACAACAACGTCTTCGCCCAGGCCAAGATCGGCCGCCATGGCGACGCGGCCACGCCCGACGGGACGTGGAACGGCAACGGCCTGGACAGCTCCGCGGCCACCGCGGTCTTCAACGCCCAAGGCTACGAGCAGGTCGCGCTGGGCGTGGTCGACAACAACCAGTTGGCGTTCGGTTCGTTCTCGAAGTGGACGGTCGGCTCGGCCAGCGAGAGCCTCGGGGCCAACGACGTGATCGTGAAGTACACGTACGTGGGCGACTACGCCCTGGAGGGCATGGTCGGCGACGACAACGCCGGCATCCTCCAGGTCGAGTATGACCACGGGGCGACCAACACCCACAACTGGGCGACCGGCAGCAGCCTGTGGGACGGGCTCGCCGACGACAACGAGGCCGGCGTGTTCCAGATCCAGTACGGGCTGGGCACCGGCGGGAAGAACAGGCCGCAACTGTGACCCAGCGGTGCGGG
>DASXMX010000631.1:0-11809 GCA_036495445.1 Tepidisphaeraceae bacterium | reverse complement strand
TTCACCGTCGAGGTGGAGCGGAGCCTGCGCGTGCTGGACGGGGCGATCGCCGTGTTCGACGGCAAAGAAGGCGTCGAGGCCCAGTCGGAAACCGTCTGGCGGCAGGCGACCAAGTACAACGTCCCGCGCCTCTGCTTCATCAACAAGATGGACAAGATCGGGGCGGACTTCGAGTTCAGCTTCAACAGCATCATCGAGCGCCTTGGCGCGCCGGCGGTCGCGGTGCAGATCCCGATCGGCCAGAGCAACACGTTCAAGGGCATCATCGACCTCGTCCGCGGCATCGCGGTCTACTACAACCTGACCGACGACAAGGACAAGGGCAAGACGATGATCGAGAAGCCGATTCCCGAGGAGGAAAAGGAGCGCTACGAGAAGTGGCGTCACCAGCTCATTGAGAAGGTGGCCGAGACCGACGACGCGCTGACCGAGAAGTACCTCAATGGCCAGGAGATCAGCGAGGAAGAGCTGCGCGCCGGCATTCGCAAGGCGACGATCAACTTCCAGATGCACCCGGTGTTCACCGGGTCGGCGCTGAAGTACGTGGGCGTCCAACGGCTGATCGACGGCGTCATCGACTACCTGCCGAACCCGCTCGACATGCCCGCCATCAAGGGGCACGACGTGAAGGACCCGGACAAGATCATCGAACGCCACCCGGATCCGACCGAGCCGTTCGCGGGCCTGGCGTTTAAGATCGTCAGCGACCAGCACGGCGACCTGACCTACGTCCGCGTCTACTCGGGCCGCCTCGAGAAGGGCAGCCGCGTGCTCAACAGCAATCGCGGCAAGCGCGAGAACATCTCGCGCATGTTCCAGATGCACGCCGCCGACCGGAATCCGATCGACGTCGCCGAGTGCGGCGACATCGTCGCGTGCATCGGCGTCAAGGACGCCCTCACCGGCGACACCCTGTGCGACCCGGACCACCCGATCATCCTCGAGCGGCCCACGTTCCCCGAGCCGGTCATCAGCATGTCGATCGAGCCCAAGACGGCCGCCGACAAGCAGAAGCTGGGCGAGGCCCTCACGACCCTCAAGCGCGAGGACCCGACGTTCCAGGCCAACTACGACGAGGAGACCGGCCAGACGATCATCGCCGGGATGGGCGAGCTCCACCTGGAGATCCTGCGGCACCGCCTGACGCGCGACCACAAGGTGGACGTGATCGTCGGCAAGCCCAAGGTTGCCTACAAGGAGACGATCACCAAGAAGGTCGAGAACGTCCGCGGCAAGCACGTGAAGCAGTCGGGTGGTCGCGGTCAGTTCGGCGACTGCACGATCAACCTCGAGCCGTTCGACGGCACCGACCCCGCCACCGGCCAGCCGCTCGACGCCGAGACGCTCAAGAAGCTCGGTTGGAAGGACGGCTTCGCCTTCGAGAACAAGGTGTTCGGCGGCTCGATCCCGAAGGAATACATTCCGTCGGTCGAGTACGGCGCCCGCATGGCCGCCAAGACGGGCGTGCTGGCCAGCTACCCGCTGATCAACGCCAAGGTCACGCTGACCGACGGCAGCTACCACCCGGTGGACAGCTCGCAGATCGCGTTCGAACTGGCCGGCCAGCTCGCGTTCCGCGACGCGGTCAGCAAGGCCGGGCCGACGCTGCTGGAGCCGATCATGAAGGTCGTGGTGACGACGCCCGAAGAGTTCGTCGGCAACGTCACCGGCGACCTGAACCGCCGCCGAGGCCTGATCGTCAACTCCGACCAGCGCGGCAACACCCGCGTGGTCGAGGCCGAAGTCCCGCTCAGCGAGATGTTCGGCTACACGACCGAGCTCCGCTCGATGAGCACCGGGCGAGCCTCGTCGGTCATGGAACCGCTGAAGTACGCCGCCGTCCCCACGAACGTGAAGAACGCCATCCTCGAAGAGGTTGGGTAATCCTCACGAGCGAACCGCGGACGCGGATTGCAATTCAACGGGCCCGGAAGCGCGATCGCTTCCGGGCCCGTTTTTTGGGTGGGGCAGACACAATCAGTCCAGCCACTTACGCGGCATTGCCGCTTGCCCTTCGCGGTTTGGCCGGCAGAATGCCCCACGATGGACTCCGTCGCCCATGACCTTTCCCCGCTCACGGACGGGCCGGCCTCCGGGGATTCGCTCACGCCCCGGGCGTCGCGACTGAGGCTCCGCGACTTCCTGATCCTGGCCGCGTTTTGCTTGGTCTTGTTTGGCTTTGAGATGTTCAGCGGCCGGCCGCTGAGCCTGCACGAGGCCCGGCTCCCGGAGCTGTCGCGGGAGATGTTCCAGCACCACAACTGGCTCTTCCCGCAGAGCGGCGGGCGGCCGTGGCTCGAGCGGCCGCCGCTGCCGCAATGGATCGAGGTCGGCACGTCGTTGTTGCTCGGCCAGCACTGCGATAAGGTCTGGGTGGTTCGGCTGCCGTCGGTGCTCATGGGGTTGGCGACCGTGCTAATGACCGCCTGGGCGGCGGGCGTCTGGTTCGGCAGGGGGGTGGGGGTGCTCAGCGGGCTGGTGCTCGCGACGATGTATGAGTTCTATGCCTACTCCGTCCTGGCCGAGGACGACATCTTCCTGGCCGCGGCGGTCGCGGTGGCGTTCACGCTTTTCATCTCGATGGAGTTCGCATCGGGCAAGGAGCGCGACGGGCGGGTGGGATTCCTCGGAAACCGCCCGTGGCAGGTGTGGGCGTTCTTTTTCATCCTGGGGTTGATGAACATCGTCAAGTCGCCGCTGCTCGGGGCGGCGGTGGTGGTGGCGCCGGTGGGGGCCTACCTGCTGCTCTCGCGCGACCTGCTCCGCATCCGCCGATACATCTGGCTCTGGGGCTGGCTGATCTTCGCGGCCCTCCTGGTCTGGTGGACGCTGGCCGCGATTCATCGGTATCCCGACGTCACGCGAAACTGGCGGTTCGACTACGAGGAGACCGCCCAATACGACCAGCCGTTCTGGTATTACGTCGGCATCGTCCTGCCGGCGTTCTGCGAGCCATGGATCCTCGCGGCGGTCACCGGTTTCATCGTCACGGGCGGCAAGGCGGTGCGCGAGCGGGCCTCCGCCGAGCGGTTCCTCTGGTGCTGGGCGATCCTGCCGGTGATCGTGCTCTCGATCCATCACCGCAAGCACCACCACTACTTCGTGCCGAGCATCGCCCCGTGGGCGATCCTGTCGGCGGTGGGGATCGCGATCATCTGGCGCGACCTGACCAAGCCGCGACCGCGACCGCGACCGCGGCCGATGAACCCATGGATCCCCGCCGGCATCGTGGCGATCGTCGCCGGGATCGGCGTCGCCCTTTACAAGCCCATTGCGATGAAGGCGTTTCACGCAACCGAGCTTCCGGTCTCCGTCGGAACGGTTGCGGTGCTGGCGGCGGGAATCGTTGTATGCGCGGTCGCGTTCCTGTTCGCATTATCCGGCCGACGCGGTGCGATCGCGGCAAGCGCGTGTTTCCTCGGGGTCGCGTTCGCCTACTGCTGGGGCCAGCTCGTCCTCCCCGACCTGACGACCGAGGACACCGCGTTTCTCCATCGGGCCGACGCCGAGGTGCCGCACGACCAGCCGCTGTTCGTCAACGCCGACCTCGGCGGCGAGATGGACTTCTTCCGCAACCAGTTCTACATCCGCCCCGACGCCGTTTTGCTGCACAACCTGAGCTATTTGCGGGACGAGCAGATCACCGCCCCCGACGTGTGGGTGATCACCCGCCGCCACGACCTCGACAAGCTCGAGCAACTCGGCAC
The DNA here is from genome assembly GCA_036495445.1 of Tepidisphaeraceae bacterium. Classification (GTDB taxonomy): domain Bacteria; phylum Planctomycetota; class Phycisphaerae; order Tepidisphaerales; family Tepidisphaeraceae; genus DASXMX01. Next base: position 8,102 of record DASXMX010000631.1, on the reverse strand, counting down.
CGTTGAAGAAAGGGACGCCTCCACCCACACCCGGCGTGAGCGCTCGCCCGACGAACGCTTCACCCTCTTCCACATGCGCTTCAAGCCGGATCTGCCGCGCTACCCGCGGCCCGCCTACGTCAACACGCTGCAGGCGATGGGCCGCGAGAAGGGCCCGTACTGCGGGCCGCCGTTGTAGAAGGCGTGAGATTGTGGCGAGACAATCCGTCGAAAATGTAAGCGGCTTTCAGTCCCTCACCGCCTTGCGGACGATTGCCAATCCGGCTACACAACGCCTCTTCTTCCGAGGCATCTTGGAGCGTGGCGGATCCGCTACGGGCGGCCCGGCAGCGATTGAGGCGCGGCGATGGATTCTTTGGCTCCCAACGATTCGCAAAAGCACGAAGCGGCGCCGATCGGGAAGCGGCGGGGCCTCCGCCGATTCGTTCTGCCATGGCTGTTGATCCTCGTCGCGCTGGCGGCGCTGACGATCGTTGCGACCGGCAACATGCGGGTGTCGACCGGCCCTGCCAGCGGCGAAGGGTGCCTCGGCACGCTCCCCACCCTCTCACCGGACAAGGCGACGTTCCGTATCGGCACGCTGAACATGCACGGCGGCGTCGGTGAGGACGACGTCTACAACCTGCGGCGGACGATCGAGGCGATCCGCGATACCGATTTCTGCGCCCTGAACGAAGTGCGCGGCCGCCTCACGGGCGACCCGCGGAACCAGGCGCAGGAACTCGCCGAAGCGACCAACCATGCCTGGCTCTACCTTCCGAGCGAACGGCGGTTCTGGCACGACGATTTCGGCAACGGCCTGATCACGCGGCTGCCGGTCGAGGAGTGGGTCCGCACGCCGCTGCCCACCGAGCCGCAGCACGGCGGCTTGCGAAACGCGACGGTCGTGCGCGTCGCCTTCGGCTCACAAATCGTGCAATTCCTGCTCACCCACATCGACCGCTCGCGCGACCAGTCCAACCAACTCCGGATGATCACGCGGCTCTACGATTCGCTGGCCGAGCCGTCGGTGTTGCTGGGCGACCTGAACGCCGACTCAAATAACCCTGACGTCCGCGCCCTGCTCGCCCGCCCCGGCGTTCACGACTGCATCGCCGAGGCCACCGGCAACGCCCGTGACCGCATCGACTGGATCCTCGCCCGCGGCCTCAAAGCCCGCGGCGGCGGCATCATCAAGAACGGTGCGTCCGACCATCCGATGTACTGGGTTGATCTCGCCCCAAACCCCTGACCGCTCCGATCATTTACCCCCTCGCGCACCTCATCAGAGGACTCATCAGAGCCGGGCCGTGTCGGCCCGGTGGAGCCGCAGGCTCGATCTTTCTGCTCGCTTCATCGACGAATCGAAAACCCCGCCCGGAAATGCGCATAAAAAAGGGCCGGCGGGTGGAGAAGGAGGGGGGGAACCTTGCTCCGGGGAAACCGCCGACCCAAGATCATTATACCGGCCGTCAAATTAATTTCTACAACAATGCCGACTCGCGACAGCACCGAAATGACGATCGATAGTCAAACAACGGTTGGAATGCCCCGCACCGCCCCATGGCCCGACGCGGGGGCCAAACCCTTTGCCTACTGACTTCATCATACAATATAACCGATTCCAAGTCTAAGCAAATTTTTTGAAAGATTCGCCATTTCCCGTGCAGGAAAGAGCGACCTGCGCACGAGACTGGATTCGGCGGCGTTCCGCCCTAAAATGCGCTGCGGCAATACGGCCGGCCTCTTGGCGGAATTGGCAGACGCGATGGATTCAAAATCCATTGCCCGAAAGGGCGTATCGGTTCGACTCCGATAGAGGCCATTGCCCGAGCACGTCTCACAGTCCCTTTGCACCGAAGGTTTGGAGCGTATGGAGGTCCGATCCCCCTCGCGCGCGCAAAAAAGAACCCGCTGTCGTGGCAGCATCCCGCTTTCGGGGCAAGCCCGCGAACGCGGGAGCTCAGTCCAGCGGGCTCCCTTCTCCAATCCATGCCAGCCTATGCCAGCATGGATCGAGTCTGGCAATCCGCAAGCAAAGCGAAGCGCGTGCCAAAATCTTGGGCAAACACGGCCGTAATCCGGCGAACGCCGTTTTATAAAACGGGCTTGCCGGGCTCGTTTAAGCCCGTTCTCGCGGCCCTCTCGCAGGGCCAAGTTGTCGGCCGATAAACGACAGTATGGATGTCGTCCTCGTGCTGCTCGTTGCCTACGTGCTTGCCGGTTCGATTTGGCCCCAGATCATTCGCAACCGCCCCATTTTTGTCCTCGGGTCGGCAGTGGTGGCGCTCGCGATCGTCCTTCCGTTCGTGACGCGCATCCTTGAAGGGGTGGCGTTTGCCATTTTGGTCATTGGACCGTACGGAGGGAACCTGGACGATTGGCGCCGCCTGTTCTTCAGATTTCGGTCTTCGCTCAGGTCCTGAGGCCATACAGCGACTTGACCGAATCGCGCATCAAAACCACCAGGGTGAAGACGCCCAGGATCGTCCCCAGCGGCATGTTCAGGCACATGAGGGCGGCGATCACGACGCTGAACATCCAGCGCCGCCGGGTACTGAGGCACCGGCCCGAGTAAATCATCAGGATGCCCAGCGTCCACCCCAAGACGATGAACAGCGAGCCAAGGCCCACGAACACCCATCCCAGTGCGGGCGGCGGCGGTTGGCCACTCCCGGATCCCAACTTCCCGGTGATCATGAGAATGCCGAGCACCACGTGGATGATCGGGATGCACGCCATCAGCATCACGAGCCCGCCCAGCACGTAATGGAAGATGGCCAGCAGGTTCAGTTGGCTCAGATCGTGTTGGTAGAGGTACCCCGCGCTGTCATAGGGGAGCGGCTGGATCGGGGGCGGATTGCTCACGGTTCGCCATTCTCCCGCATGCCAGCCCCCGTGCCAAACGCGCCGCTTACCTTTGCCCATTGGACTGCAAGTGGAAATAGAAGGCGTTGAGGGCCGGATCGACCGGGGAGGAGATGTCGCCCAGGTTGTAAACCTTCGAGTAGCCCAGTTCCTCAGGCCCGAACGAGTCCACGTGCCCGTCGGCGAACCCCCAGTTGCCGCGGTTCTGATGGCGGAAGGCCGGCGTGTCGTCGCCGTTTCCGCCGGGCCAACCGACGAACGAAAAACCGTCGTTCGGGTGTGCTTCCTCAGTCAGGATGATCTTGTGCGCGGATTCCCGAATCATCGTGATCCGGGTCACCCCATGCTGGTCGCTGCCGTACAGATTGCCGTTGGTGCCCGAGCGCGGATCTCCGGCCCAGAAACTCGCGTTCCACGAGTAGCTGAAGTTGTGAACGCGCGATGCGGTCCAGTCGATCTTGCCGAGCCCGGCGACCAGCGCCTCCTGGTCGGACGGGCAGGTCATGATGCGGTGCAGGATCTCGGGCGACCAGACCGGCGTCGCGCCCGGGTTGTCAATCGACCGCAGCCCGCTGGCGACGTACGGCCAGAACGCCCCCACGTCATACCGGATCACGCCGCCCCGGCCGGGGGTCGTCGTGTTCATGTAATAGGCCAGCGAACGGAAGTAAGGCGTGTCCGGATTCGCCGGGTAGCCCGTGCCCACTCCTGGGAAGATCGGCGTCGCGCCCCGATTCTCGTTGACATACATCAGGAACGCGATCAGCAGTTGCTTCTCCTGGCTCGCGCAGGTGATGCTGCGGGCTTGCTCCCGCGCCTTGTTCAACGCGGGCAGCAGGATCGAGATGAGCAGCCCGATGATGCCGATAACGATGAGCAACTCGATGAGCGTAAATGCAACGCACTGGCGATTCCGCCAGCGAGAACCGGACATAGACACCTCCAACCTCATCAACGGGACACCGCGGACATGTCAGCGGCCGTCGATCGCCGCCTCGGCACCTGGCGATGGAGATCCACCGCGATACCGAGGAGATGTGCGTACACCGTGCACGAGCATAGTACCCCGATCTGTTGGGCACGCAACAATGAATTTGCCAATGCAGTCCGCCCCGCTCCACGCCGACGATTGATGTTCGCCCATGCCTGTGGCACATTTGCATGGCCGAAACTTTGGCGAAGGTGATAGGAGGCGTGGGATGGCCCAGGCGATCGTCGTGACGCTCGAAAAGGAACTGCCGGACGCGTCGGCGGACTACGCGAAGGCCAAGTCGGGCAAGGCCCTGGCCCGGGAGACGAACCGGCTGGACCTCGCCGCCCGCATCCGGAAGGTGCCGCAGATCACCTCATTGCTCTCCGAAAGCCCGGCGGCGCTGATCGAGCAGATGAAGGAAGCGGGGATGGACCCGGCCAAGATGCGGATCCCGCCCGAGCAGTGGTATCCGGCCGCCGACGGGCTGCAGACCGTCCGCGCCCTGCTCGAGCACATCCCGGCCAACATGAAGGACTTCAAACAACCCAACCCCATCCTCCGCGACCTGAAAGCCGCGGAGGCCCTCCTCGCCGCCGCCGACACGGCGGGCGTGAGATTTCACTTCACGAAGGCGGAAGTCTGATCCGCGGACAGCCCCAGTTCCTCATACATCGTGATCAGCACCGCTCGGATTCGGCGATCATGGGCGGCTTCGCCCGGGGTGCCGTTGAAGACGATCGCGACGGCCAGGCCGTTCTCCGGGTCGGCGAAGGCGCTGCTCGATTGCATGCCGCTGTGGCCGAACGTGCGCGGCGAGGCGGCTGGGCCGTACCCATAGGGCACGGTGTCGACGCCGTACTGGTTGGAGTTGAGGACGAACCCGAGGCCGAAATCCAGGACGTGCTTGAACGTCTGGTCATACATGCCGGCGCGGTGCCGCGCGACGAGGGCTTCGACCGTCTGTGGGAGCAACACCCGGCGGCCGTTCAGGGCTCTGACGGCGAGGAGCATCTGATAGAATCGCGCGAGCTCGCGCATCGGCCCGTGGCCACTGCCGCTGGGACGGGGGTTGGTGCAGGCGGCCTCCGTGTCCATGCCGAGGTCGCGGACGCGCCCGCCCTCGGTCTTCTGCATGATGCCCAACCGCGGGCCGTAGGCGCGGTAGACGTCGTGCGGCATAGCGATCCAGGAATCGATCATGCCAAGGGGTTCGAAGATCGATTGCCGCACGTATTGCGCGTAGTCGCGGCCGTCGAGCCGCTGGACGATCTCCGCCAGCATGTACCAACTGACGTACGCGCTATATCCGGCCTTTCGGCCGGGCACCCAGTCGCGCTCGGGGCGCATCGCGCAGACCTTCGCGACAATCTCGTCGTATGGCGCGTGCGGCCAGCCGGTCTCGATCCAGCGGATCCCGGCGGTGTGAGTCAGGATGTGGCGGATTGTGATCCGCTCCTTCCCGTGCTGCGCGAACTCGGGGACGTGCTTGGCGACGGGATCATCCGGCGAAAGCAAGCCGCGTTCCCAGAGTTGCCCGATGGCGACCGAGGCGGTGGGCTTGGTGGCGGACATCCATAGCATGACCGTCTCCGGCGTCATTGGAACACCGGGACGTGCTTCCCCCAGCGCAATGTCGGCGACGGTCTCGCGATCGCGCAAGACGCAGATCTGCGCGCCGATATGAACGCCGGCATGCATTTGCTGCGCGATCAGGTCGATCGTGCGGGGAATCGAATTCGTCATCGCTGCCAGATCGTAGCATCGACGTGGCGCGGGTTGAAAACCTGCGCGTCATGCGGGCGGGGCGGGTTAGTTCGACCCGTCAGCGACGACCTGGTTCTTCGGCTGGCCGGCCTTGGCCGCGTGGGAGGCGAGGGCGGCGGTCAGGAGCTGATCCTCGACGTTCCGCTCGACGACGAGGTCTTGCTCGGCCTTGTGCAGTGCATCATTGGCGTGGGCGAGCTGGCCCTTGAGGCGGTCGCGCTCGGACGTGAGCGCATCGAGCTTTGCGGCGAGTTCCCCCTTGGTCTTCGACATCGACGCCTGCGCCGCGGCCAGCGTCGCCTTGTCGGCGATCAGGGCCGCCTTGGCGTCGTCGTCGTTCGTCTGCCGCGTCGCGGCTTCGTCGAGCTTGCAAGTGGCCGTGTCCGCGACGGCCCGCGCCCGCGTGGCGGCGGTGACGCTCAGCGCCGCGGTGCCGCCGGCGGCCAGCAGGATCGCCGCCGCGGTCGCCCAGGCGAACCGCGCCGACCGCTTCGCCCGCCGGGCGGCGTCGCTCCCCTGCGTCTGCCGCAGTGCCTCCATGAGCGGGAGCATCGTGTCGCCCAGCGACGCCCGCGGCGTCGCGTCCACTCGCTCGATCGTGGCCGGAACCATCGCCTTCGGCTTCTCCCGCTTCGGCAGACAGACCAGCACCTGCAACTCACCCTCGTCGTTCACCCGGCTCTCCATGTCTCCCTGATCCAATTGCTGATCCACGCTCGACAACGACGTCGAGAGCGTCTCGGCCGCCTCCTCCGGCGTCATCCAGACGTGAATGTCGGGAAGCCCAACCCCGCTCGTTTCCGCCGACAGCGTTTCTGCGCTCATGCTGAATCCTTCGGCCGCGGGCGGCAAAAACCTTTACAAAAGTCCAATAAGCCTGGGTAATCTACAGCCCAAAGGCGGATATCAGTAATCGCGTCCTCCAAACATGGGTGCTCATCAGCGGGAGATCGAAATGGCACGCTCAGGTGTGATCGCCGGGTTTTGCATCGCTGCTTTGGCCATCTCTTTCGCGGCCGCGGCCGAAGGGCCGCAGACGCTCAACGTCTGGCCCGGCAGGCCGCCCGGCGATTCGAGCCAGATCGGGAAGGAAGAGTGGAACGGCAAGCGGGTCACCAACGTGACCGAGCCGACGCTGGCGGTCTACCGCCCTGCCAAGGAGAAGGACACCGGCGTCGCCGTCGTCGTCTGCCCGGGCGGCGGGTACCAGCGGCTCATGATGAGCTACGAGGGGGAAGACGTCGCCCAGTGGCTCACCACCGTCGGCATCACCGGCATCGTCCTGAAGTATCGCGTCCCCGCGCCGCCGGGCGTGGCGAAGTACGAACCGGCGCTGCAGGACGCGCAGCGGTCGATCAGCCTCGTGAGGTCCAAGGCGAAGGAGTGGGAGCTCAAGCCCGACAAGATTGGCATCCTCGGCTTCTCCGCCGGCGGGCACCTGGTCGTCGCCGCCTGCACCAACTTCGACAAGCGCGCCTACGAGCCGATCGACGGGGTGGACCAAGTGAACTGCCGCCCCGACTTCGGCGTCTCCATCTATCCCGGCGGCGTCATCAAGAAGGGCACGTCTGAACTCTCGCCCGAGATCCGCATCACCAGGCAGACGCCGCCGATCTTCATCGCCCAAGCCACAGACGATGCGCTGTCAGACAACAGCGTCTACCTCTACCTCGCCCTCAAGCACGCCGGCGTCCCGGCGGAACTGCACATGTACACCCAGGGCGGCCACGGGTTCGGCATTAAGCCCACCGGCAAGCCCAGCGCCACCTGGCCCGACCGCTGTGTCGAATGGATGCGGAGCCAAGGAATTCTCGGTGCAACTCAAAGCAAGTAAGTAGGCGCGGCCAGAACAGAACGCGTATAATACGAGGTCGAGCATGCAGGCGGGGCGGCGTTGCTCCGGCCTGCCGTACGGTGGGGGGACGGTTCTGTCGGAGGTGCCATGAAGTACGTGGCGGCCCTCATTGTTCCTCCCCTGGCTCTGCTCATGATCGGCAAGCCGGGGCATTTCGTTGTCAATGCGTGCCTCTGGATCCTCAGCATTCCACTGACGCTGATGTTCGGAATCTTCGTCCTGTTGTGGCTCGGCTGCATCGTCCATGCGTTCGGGATGTGCCTCGAGCATGACGCCGAGCATCATGACCAGCACGTGCGCGACAACGGCGACATTGAAATCGTGCCCAAGCACTAAGCCACGGGCGACCGTTGCTTGCAGGTCTGACTCGGGAGGGAAAGAGCGGGCGAAGGGAGTCGAACCCTCAACGTCAGGCTTGGAAAGCCTGCACTCTGCCAATTGAGTTACGCCCGCAACTGTTGCTGCGTTATCTTATCCGATCGTTCCCCTAGGGCAACTGCCCGCGGCGGAACGGAGATCCGATGCTGCTGATTGCCGCCTACTTGCTGATTCCGGCAGTCGTCTTTTTCCTCATGTATTTATTGACCGGCCGAAAATACTTCCGCACCGAGAAGTGGCGGGATGAGGGCAAGTGCCCGAGTTGCGGATACGATCTGCGGGCCA
>DASXMX010000630.1:0-10222 GCA_036495445.1 Tepidisphaeraceae bacterium | reverse complement strand
GCGGCGATCTGCCGCGCCTCGGCCGAGCTGCACGCCATCGGCTTTTCGCACAGCACGTGCTTCCCGGCTGCCAATGCCGCGGTCACCACTTCCAGGTGGGCCGGGGTTGGCAGGCAGACGTCGACCACGTCCACATCATCCCACGTGATCAGCTCGCGCCAGTCGGTCGTGCCGCGGATGCGGTCCATCGGCAGCCGGGTGACCTCCGCCCCGGCGACGTTGCCCCACCCGTCCGACAGGTCGCCCGCCGCCCGCTTGGGGCTCTGGTCCGAGACCGCGACGACGCGCGCGTCCGGCAGCGTCTCGTACACCCCGTAATGCATCCGCCCCATGAACCCCAACCCGATGATGCCCACGCGAACCATATCACCTCACTTGCTTGCCGAATTGCCTGTGAAAGATAAATGCGCCGCCAAGACGCCAAGGACGCCAAGAAGAAAGACAGAATGCAAAACGCAAAACAGGAAATGCAAAACGCAAAATGACCGCCCGGGCCTCGCCTCCCGGTTTTGCATTTTGCATTGCATGTTTTGCATTTTGCATTCTCCGCCTCTTCTCTTCTTGGCGTCCTTGGCGTCTTGGCGGCGCTTTTGTTTTTCCGTCCCGATTACAACAAGTCCCGTATCTCCCGCCTGAGCGAACGGAACGCCGCGTACGCGAGGAGCAGGAACGCGGCGGGCCAGGCGAGCATCAGGATCCAGTCGCCCGCGGGGGGGACGCGGTTGAACAGGAACAGGTCGCGGATGCCGTCGAACATCGGCACCAGCGGGTGCCAGTGCAGCAGCGGCCGCCAGGCCGCCGGCAGGAACTGCGGCATCCAGACGACCGGCACCGTCCAGAACAACACCTGCAGGGCGATCTGCACGAGCTGCCCCACGTCGCGGAAAAAGACGTTCAACGTCCCCAGCAAAAGCCCGATCGCGAACCCCGTCGCCTGCAGCAAGATTAATGGTATCGGCAATAGCAGCCAGTAAGCAGTGGGGCGGTGCCCGACGATCAGCGAGATGATCACCAGCATCGAGAAGCTGATCCCCAGCCCCATCGTCGCCGCACAGGCGCACTGGGCGACGAACACCTGCTCGGGCATCGGCAGCTTGCGCAGGTAGGCCGCGTTCTCCAGGAACGCGACGGTCCCGCGCGTGACGCACTCGCTGAAGGCGAGCCACGGGAGGAAGCCGCAGCAGAGGTAGAGCACGTACCCGAACCGCTCGTTGACCCCGGGCAGGCGGGCGGGCATGAGGGTGGAGAAGATCAGCGAGTAAAGCCCGATCATCGCCAGCGGGTGGAGTACGTTCCAGACGACGCCCAGCCCGGTGCCGGCGTACCGGTGCCGCAGGTCCGCCAGCGCCCGCTCCCAGATGAACCCGCGATATTGGTAGAGGCCGTGGACCATGAGTCGTCGATCGCGTCAGACGAGAACCTGAACCGCCCGCATCCTGATGTGTCGCGGCCGGAAAATCCAGTCGTGCATTCGGGTCGCGCAAACCACACAAGCCGGGACAGAGCGGCGCAGGTGATTCTGCTTGTTCGGTATTGCCTCCCGCCGCGCCGTCCCGGGCCTGGAAGCGCGATTCCGGCAACGTCGCGGGACGGCGCAGCCAGACCCGGGGCGGCGCCGAAGCGTGGGGCTACGATGGGGCGTCCCTTTCCTGCTCTGCCCCGGCTTGTGCGGCGTTCGTCCCCTCGGGCGCCCGCATCAGATCGGGAGCGCGCAATCCGCCATTCGTCGTTTCGGCTGGCGTGATCGGCGGCATGGGCAGGGGCTGGGCGGCCTGCCAGCGGGCGATCGGGGCCCGGCGATCGCATTCGGGACAGGCGGTTTGGGCATGTGCCCGGCCGCAGGAAGGGCAGACGGCGCCGGTTTGGAACGGGTCGAACGCCTGCCCGCAATCGCACCGCCAGAACGGGCCGGCCGGCGGCGCGGCACCGCACGAGGGACAGGCCACCCCCATGTAATGCGGGGCACGCGTCGCCTCGCGGAGCCGGCGAGCGCGGACGATCCCGGCCCAGGACTGCAACACGGCGAATGCGGCGATCAGCGCCAGCCACCAATTTGCGAATGCCAGCGCCGCCACGCACCCGAGCCCCGCGACGACCAGCCCGATCCACGCCGACACGGCCAGACTGTTCACCCGGCCGATGACGAACCAGAGCAGGGCGCGGACGATCTGCCCGCCGTCCAGGGGGTAAATCGGCAGCAGGTTGAAGACCAGGAGGATCAGGTTCTGCCAGAACAGCCCGACGACAATCAGTCTCTCAAAAGGCGGCAGGCTCGCCAACGGCAACCCGTCTTGCCAATAGTGCAGCATCAGCGGGATGCTGATCGCCAGGATGACAACGTTGACCAGTGGCCCGGCCGCGATGCTCCAGAGCAGCGCGCCCGGCCGCGGCGGGGGCTTGACGATCGCCGCGCCGCCCAAGGGCCAGAGGATGATCCGCTCCGCCTCCCCGCCCACCGACCGGCAGGCCAGCGCGTGGCCGAACTCGTGGAGCAGCACGATCGCGAACAGCAGCAGGTAGGCGACCGACGCCCAAGCGATCGAGCCGAACAACTCGCGACCCCACTGCACGCCCAGCACGGCGACGATGAACCACGTCCAATGGACATAGACCGTGACCCCCAGCGCCCTAAACAACCGGAAACCACCGAGGGATTGCTGCTGTGGCATTCGCGAGGACGATTATGCTCCGCGTATTGCACGGTGTGCAAGATGCGGAATCGGAGAATGTCCGTCGGGAATACCCTGCCCGAATTCCTGAAACGTCACCGATGGTCTGCTGTATTCTCAGTGTCGACAGCAATGTTGAGGTCACTCCGGGCGAAAAGGGAGACGTAGAAGATGCGATGTGATCGACTGGGGATGCGGACACTGCCCCTTGTGGCGCTCCTGCTTACCCCGATGATTCTCCGAGCGGCAGCGACCAACTCGCGCCCGCCGAACGTGTTGTTCCTGTTGATTGACGACATGGGGTATGGCGACCTCACCTGTTACGGCGACAAGCGCGTCCACACCACGAACGTCGACCGTCTCGCGGCAGAGGGGATCCGCTTCACGCAGTTCTCCGTTGCGTCGCCGATCTGCTCCCCCTCGCGCACCGGGTTGATGACCGGCCAATACCCGGCTCGCTGGCGGATCACGTCGTACCTGTCGACTCGAAAAGAGAACGCCGACCGCGGCATGGCCCAATGGCTTGACCCCTCCGCCCCGACGCTCGCCCGCCAACTCAAGGCCGCCGGCTACACCACCGGGCATTTCGGCAAGTGGCACATGGGCGGCCAGCGCGACGTCGGCGACGCGCCGCTCCTTACCGAGTACGGGTTCGACAAGACGCTCACCACCTTCGAAGGCCTCGGCGATCGGGTCCTCCCGCTGATGGATGCCTACGACGGGAAGCCCGCCAGAAAGTACGGCCTTGGCATTATGAGCGAGAAACTCGGCCGCGGGAACGTCACCTGGGTGGAGCGTTCCAAGGTGACGACCTCCTTTGCCGACGCGGCCCTGGATTTCATCAAGCAGGCCGAAAAGGAAAACAAGCCGTTCTACGTGGACCTCTGGCCGGACGACGTCCACTCCCCGTTTTTCCCGCCCAAGTCGCTGCGGGGGGACGGGTCGAAGAAGGATCTTTACCTGGGCGTCGTGCAGGCGACGGACGATCAGGTCGGCCCGCTGCTCGACTACATCCGCAACAGCCCGACGCTGCGGGAGAACACGCTGATCGTCGTTGCCAGCGACAACGGCCCCGAGCCCGGCGCCGGCTCGGCCGGGCCGTTCCGCGGGCACAAGGGGAACCTCTACGAGGGCGGGTTCCGCGAACCGTTCATCGTCTGGGGGCCGGGGCTTCTTTCCAAGTCCGCGATCGGAACGACCAACAAAGAAACTGTAGTCGCCGGCGTCGACTTCCTGCCGTCGATCCTCGCGATCGCGGGCACGCACCCCGCGCCCGGTGAACTGGTGGATGGCGAAGACCTCAGCGCCTCGCTGCTCGGCCGCGAGCAAGCCCACCGGTCCAAGCCGCTGTTCTGGATCCGCCCGCCCGACCGCCCGGGCCCGGCGAACGACCCGTTCCCGGACCTCGCCGTCCGCGACGGCGACTGGAAACTCCTGATCGACGAAGACGGCACCAAGCCGCAGCTTTACGACCTCGCGAAGGACATTCGCGAGGCGAACAACCTCGTCTCGGAAAAGCCTGAGATCGTCGAGCGCCTCAAGAAAACGGTCCTCGATTGGCGCAAGACGCTGCCCGTCCGGCCTCTCTCCCAAAGCGCGCAGGGCCCGCGCGTGGATCTGAAGAACGACGCCGGGTGATGCGTTGCAGCGGCCGCCCCGTGACACGAGTTTTCAACCCGTACAAGTGGACTTCGAATGCAGGGAAGGTCGAATGCCCGGCGCTCTTTTCAAGGGGAAAGCGGCTCACATGGGTTAAAAACCCGTGTCACGGTGTGCTATACTCGATCCATGCCTTCGACGATCACATCGTCTCGCCCGTTTGAGCCCGGGACCACCGGGTGGACCGTGCACGATCTGGATGATCCCGAGATCGAGCAGCAATGGGTAAACGGGCGGTACGAAATTGTGGAAGGGGTGCTCACGACGATGCCTCCGGCTTATTTCGTGGGCGGCAATGCCCTGTTCAATCTGCTCCATCGGATTAAGTCTCACCTTGAGCAGACCGGGCAAGCGGGCCGGTTCGCGACGGAACTCGACGTCGTAGTGGATGACGATCGAGTCGCGCGTTCGGACGCGGCCATGCTGACACCGGCCGATGAGGCCCGGCAGGCCGAGGCGGCGAAGGCTGCCAAGCCGCAACGGGACGCAACGCGGGTGCGCATCCTGGTGCCGCCCACGCTTGTCATCGAGGCGCTCAGCCCGGGCCACGAACAGCACGACCTGAAGACGAAGAAACGCTGGTACGCCGAGTTCGGCGTGCCGAACTATTGGGTCCTGGATGCGTACGCGAAGTCACTCCAGTGCATGGTCCTGGACGGCGGCACCTACCGCACCGAACGGACTGCGCAGGGCGCGGACGTTGCCCAGTCGCAACTCTTCCCCGGGCTTGTCCTACCGCTTACGCGCGTCTGGGAAGATTAGCTTCAACCACTCAAGAGGGGCGCCGATGAGGCGAGAAACGCAAGAAGCCATCTTCTTTCTGGCTCTCCTCACGGTGATCCTGTTCCCGATCGCCCGGCGGCACGTCCGCGACTACCTTATTCGCCCGCTGCGGCTCCGCCGGGAGGGGATGGACGGGACGGTCGATTACGTCCCATTCGATCCGGCCGAAGTTCCGGAGCCTGTGGCGAGAGCGCTCGCGCTTGCAGCCCACCAGTTGGCCTCGTGCGGGTTTCGGGCGATCGATCACCTGATGAGCCGGACCGTTGTGGCGGACGCGACGACGTACCTGTCTGGGTGGTATCACGACGACGGCGGCGACATCGCCAGCATCATGATCATAGGATTCGAACGTCCCCGGCCGCTGACGGTCGGCCTCGTCTCAATCGGCCGGGACTTCACCGACGGGAGTTCGATCGCCGTTTCGACCGAGCGTTTCCCGCGACCGATCCTGCCGGATCCCCGCGGCCGGCACATCCGGCTGCCGGAGATCTGGGATCTGGCGTTGCTCTGGGAGGTGCACCGGCGGTGGGTCCAGCGGGATGCCGGTGAACGCGACGCGCAAGTCACCGGCCGCGGGCAGCTGCGCGAATACATCGTTCGCGATAACTGGGCGAGTCTTACGCGAATGGTCGCAGCCGGGTGGTGCTGGTTGAATCCGCAGGACGCGCGCTACTACTACACGATTCGCGGCGCCTTTCTCACGATCTGGCGCCAACTCTGGCCCCTGAGGCAATGGCGCGATCGGCGTGACCGGCGCGAGGCAGAGCAACTGCTCCGGTCCCTCGGTTTCGGCGGAATCGACGACCTGATCCGTCGGCAGCGACCGATCATCCACGACGAGGCGGGCGGGGCATCGGTCCGGATCCGCGGTTTGCCCGTCTCTGCGCCGGTGCCGGTTGGTGCCATCGCTCCGGAGGCAAAACGAGTCGAATGAGGTGGATTCCAATGTGGCACAGCCGCCCTCGGCTGTGTTCCGCCGGCGGGCGGAAATGAATTCCGAATTGCGGGACCAGTCGAGGGCCGCTGTGCCACATCACTTCACTTCTTCCCCGCGTCCGGCTGCTGCGCCTCCTTCACCGCCGCGTTGAACCAGTCGATGTGGGCGATGTCGCGCTTGGGGCCGCCTTTTTCGGGGACGCCGAACAGGTCGGCGGAGGTTTTGCGGGTGAGGGTTCGCTCGCTGGCGGCGTCGATCGTCCAGCGACCGTCGGGGGCGAGCGCGAAGGCGGTGGTGATCTGGCCGGTCTCGGTGCTGTGGAACGACTGGCCCTTGCCTTCGATCGTCCCGTCGTAGGTTGCCTGGAAGGTGCTCGGCAGGCCGTTGGACGCGTTGAGCGTTCCCATGCGGCTGAGCTTGTAGGCGCAGGTGTAGGTGACGACGGTGTCGGACGCGGCGTTGTCCGACTCCAGCGCCGCCTTGCGCTGGCGGGCCATGGCCTCGGCCAGCCGTGCGGCGAACGCCCGGAATGCGGCGGCCTGCGCCTTGGCCTGTCGCGCCAACTCCTCGGGATCGACGCCTTGCGGAGGGGCGACGGGGTTGGCATTGGCCGTCGGGGTCGGTTGAGTCGGCCCACCCCGGTGCAGGGCGAGGAATACGATTGCGCCGCCGATCACCAGTGAGGCGAAGACGATCGCCAGGACGACCGGCGCGGCATTGCTTCGCGGCCGTGCGTGCGGCGGCGCGGTTGACGAACGGGCCTGGCGGGCTGCCGAGGCAAGGTCTTCAAGACTGTCCATGTCCACTGCTCCCCAACGTGCGACTGCGGTTCCCCGGAAGCGTGCCCCAACAGGTCATTGGACCTCGCGGACGTGCGGAGCGCCCCCAAATTCGCAAGCGTTTGTTCCTGGTCCCCTGTCCTTTGCCTCCGTACCCGGGATAGACGCCGACGGGTGGGCAAAGTTTCGGAACCGTTAGTTCTTACGTACCGCCGAAGTCCCGTGTTGTCCAATGAAAGTCGGTGGGCTGCCAGTGATTGGGGCAATAAATCGAGATCGGGGAATGCAAGTGGCGGGGGCTGATGCCCGATTATCCGCCGAGTTTCGGCCTTTATCCCGTCGCTCGATCGGCCGATATGACGCTTGAGAAAGGTTTTTGCGCCGCCCCGATGCGCTCGCTATGAAGGCGGGCATGGCAGGATTGCCGGGCACCGGGCGGCGGGGGAATGCGCATGCGGCTTCTTTCGTTACGCCAGGTCGAGCCGGGGGCAAAGCTCGGCGAGACGATCTTCAGCCCGGCGGGTCAGCCGTTGCTGCTTCACGGCGTCGAACTGACCGGCGAGTACCTGCAGAAACTGCACGACCGTGGGTTGTCCGGGCTCTACGTGGAGGATCCGGATACCGCCGACATCCCGATCCCCGAGTCGATCTCCCCCGAGGTGCGGGCGCGGGCGATGGCAAACCTTTCGAAGGCGTTCGAGTCCGTCTCGCGGGAGCCGGAGAAACTCCGCGAGACGTATGTTGCCCTGGCCGCCAGCGACATGGGCTCGAAACGGTTTGCCGACGCGATCCGTTCCGTCGCAGACGGCGAGGGGCTCTATCGTATCGCCCAGGACATCGACAGCATGCTCGATCAGTTGCAGGGATTCGACGTGCTGGCGGGTCTCAACTCGATCAGGGCGCACGACAGCTACACGCTTCAGCATTCGATCGACGTGACGATCATGGGAATGGTGCTGGCCCGCCAGCAGCAGTGGGACCGCGTCCGCCTGCGGGCGTTCGGCGTCGGGTGCATCCTCCACGACATCGGCAAGATCTTTATCGACCCAGCGATCCTCAACAAGCCGGCCAAGCTGACTGCTGAGGAATACAAGCAGGTGCAGGCGCACCCGACCGCCGGGTATGAACTCGTCCGCACGCTCGCCCCCGGGCTCGGCGTGCTGGCGCCGCACGTCGCCTATCAGCATCACGAAAAACAGGACGGCACCGGCTACCCGCGCGGCCTCAAGGGGAACTCCACGCTCGGCGTCAATGCGCCCAACCTAATCCACGACTTCGGCGCGATCTCCGCGGTGGCCGATGTGTACGATGCGCTCACCAGTGACCGCCCGTACCGGGCCGGCCTCGCGCCCGACCAGGCGATCGCCAAGATCCGCGAGGGAAGCGGCAAGCACTTCAACCGCGACGCGGTGGAGGCATTCAACGCGGCGGTTCCGCCGTTCCCTGTGTGCTCGAACGTACGCGTCGCCACCGGCAAGTATGCCGGGTGGCAGGGGATCGTCGCCGCGCTGCGGAAGCAGGCGATCGACCGCCCCAAGGTCCGCCTGCTGCTGAATGCGAAGGCCGAACGGGTGGACCCGGTCGAAGTGGACCTGGTCGCCAACGCGGACGTGAAGATCGAATCCGCCGGCCTGCTCGACCCCGCCAAGCGCCACGCGGCATGACCGCGAGGCCCGCTCCGAAGTCGAGGACCGTCAGAGCCGGACCGTGTCGGTCCGGGCTGGACCGCAGGTCCAGGTCAACCGCACCCGCGAGGCAATCGCGCCGTCGGGTCATTCCGGGTGGCACGGACATGTATTCATGTCCGTGGCATCAACCGCCCAGGAATCACCACGGACAAGGGTACTTGTCCGTGCCACCCGAACCGGCGGGACTTTGGGATCGCGGATTCCGCGTGGCTCACGCGGCGGTCGGGGACAGTTCGCGGCTGGCGCGGACGAGTTCGATGCCGCGGGCGATCGCGAATTCGAGGTCGGGGCAGAGGTTCTCGGGCTCGATCAGGCGGCCCACCTCGCTGTGCTCGATCGCGCGGTAGTGGGGCGGCGTCACGCCGGCCAGGACGAGCTGCCGCCCGTCGCTCTGCAACTTGCGGGCGGCGGCGGCGAGGTTCATCACGGCGTTGCCGTCCAGGCGCGTCAGCGGGCTGAGGGACAGCACGATCACCCGCCAGTGCCTCGGCATGATCTCGACCCAGTGCTCGAAGTCGGGCGCCTTGTGCGGCTTGCCGTTGTGCTTGCAGAAGACCCGCCAGATGCCCAGTTCTTCGGGCAGCAGCGACTTGACGATGCCGTGGAACTTCAACTCGTGGTCGCCGAACAGGTCGATCTCCCGCATGTCGGCGATCGGCGTCCGCCAGTCGATGTAAATCATCCAGAGCAGGAACCCCACCGGCGCCGCCAGGGCATAGGTCGGCGCGTGCAGGAAGATCGTCATCCCCGCGACCGCGCCGAACAGGAATGATCCGAAGATTGTTGCCAGCAGGCAGACGCGCTGGAACTCGGGATGCCGGTGCGAGACGCGGATCATCCGTGTCGTCCGCGGCCACCCGCGGCCCAGCGTGCGGTCGCGGAACCAAAGCAGGTATTGAATCCCCTCGAGCCCCAGGTCGGTCGTCACGCCGGTCAGGTGCGTCGTCCGGACGACCGCGCCGGAGATTCGCGTGATCGTCGCGTTCTGCAATCCCATCGCCATCGCGGCCACGCAGCCGATCGCAAGGCCCGGCATCAGGGAGGCGTGGCCCAGCGGATAGGACGCGCGAATGGCGAGCATCACGCCCGTGAGCAAGACTGCCTCGATCGCCAGCGGCAGAACGTATTTCGATGCCGACCCGCGGCGACGGGCGGTCTCGGTCAGGACCGCCGAGGCCATCGCGCCGAACAGGAACGACGCCCAGGGTAGCCCGAACAGCAGCACGCCCGGCCGCGACCCTTCGGCCGTCGATTTCGCCAGCGCGGTGACGTTCCCGGTCATGTTCGAGACGAACTCGCCTCCGAACGCGAACAGGACGACGTTGGTGTACCCGCCCACCCAGGACAGGCTGATCGCCAGTCGCGATTTCTGACGGAACGAATAGGCTCGGGCGGAAAACATGCGTCCTTTCAGCAACGACCCTCGATGTTCTTATCGGCAATCGGCGTCCAGGGACTGACGCCCCGTTCAATACGCAACGGCGGGCGACGGTCATGCTACCAATCTCAGAGCCTGAGTTGAAAGTCTCATGGGAAGGCATCATGAACCAAACCTGCGCCATCGGGTGCGACGCGTGCAGTTTCCCTCTCCCGGTAGTCCGGGAGAGGGTCAGGGTGAGGGTTTGCCGCGCGACCGTCGGGATCGATAGGGAAGGATCGTGCGGTAAACCCTCACCCCAGCCCTCTCCCGGAGTACCGGGAGAGGGA
>DASXMX010000629.1:0-19532 GCA_036495445.1 Tepidisphaeraceae bacterium | reverse complement strand
ATCTCCAAAGCGCCCAACTACGCCGGCGACCAGCTGTTCAATCGGAACGCCGTCCTGCTGGCATCGACGGCCAAGAGGTCCCAGTAGAACAGCTGGTCGCCGGCGTAGTTGGGCGCTTTGGAGATCTTGAGCCGGCGGTAGCCGAAAAACAGGGAGTTGGGATCGCTCGTCCCCGCCGTGCTGGGATTCCAGCTTCGCAGGTCGATGATCCGGGAGTCCTGCAGGATCTCGAGTCCCTGGTATTCCGGCTGGCGCGGCTTGTCGATTTCGTCGAACGGGATGCCCTTGAACGGGACCGATGGGGCCTCGAGGAGGTGGCTCATCTGCTCCAAATCCTGGCTGCCCTGGGACAGCGACTCGACAAGCTGGTTGATCCGATGGGAGCGCTGGTACGCCTTGACCAGGACGTAGGGGAGCAGGATCAGGATCGGCACCAGGATGGGCACGTAGATGAAGGTCGTCCAGTCGCGCCAGTCGGGCAGCGAGCTCCAGATCCTTCGGAGGGACGACGACTGCAACGCCCTTGCCTCGGCCGTGGTGGCCGCCGATCCTCGCGTCGGCCCGTCGAGTCGGACGGATTGGGCAGGTGGGATCGCATCGCTCGGCGTCGGGATCGGATCCCACGGCGGATTGTCCGGCAAGTCGGAGCCAAAGAGGTCGGGCCGGGCCCGGCACGCCTTGCGGCCGACACAGTAGCCGTGCCGGATCAATGTGCTGATTTCCAGTGGCGAAAACCGGTCGAGGTCCGTGCGGATGTTGGCGGCCTGCCGCTGGATTTCCGGGTGCAACGCCGTCGGATCCTCGGCCGGCTCGATCACGTCTGTGATCGGGGCGAACACAAACCCCGGCGTGTCGTGGAACGTTTCGTTCTCGAGTTGCCAGACGCGGTCCATGAGGATGTCGCTGGCGCGCAGGGCGGTGCGGATGACCCCGCCGGGGCGGCGGTGGGCCTGCACCTCGATGGGTTTGCCGACGTCGCTGACCAGCACCCCGTCCAACCCGCTGTTGAGCCTGCGGAAGCAGGAGCGGCCGGTCGCCTGGCGAAAGGCGGTTTCGAGCATGTGCCGGTTGAGCCAAAGCCGATCGGGGACGTCGAGAATGCGCGTGCCCGACCGGCTGGCCCGGACGTACGCCTCGGCCTCCGGATCCGCGGGCCTCAAGCCGGCGAAGAGCGGGTCCTGATAGAACTGATATCGTCGCATGGCCTCCCATAGGCGGGACAGGATTGCGTCTTCGCCACCGCCGTCGTGACCGTTGTCTGATGCCAGGAGGGCGACGGGAGCGGACCGGGATTGGGCCTCGCTGGCCAGCAGCAATGCCTCCTGCCGGCTGCCCTCCTGCCGGCTCCCGGGGGCCATGATGATCTGCCAGAGGCGGTGCAGCGGCGTCTCCTCGCCCGATTCGCCCGCCTGGCGGAGGACCTCCAAGGCGTCGCGCGCATTGACGAAATCGTCGGCGCAGACAGGGATTTCGGCCATCAGCGGACGTTCCAGGCAGCGGAACATGCGGACGCCCAGGTTGTCGAAGACGCCGCCGTCGGTGAACGCCTGGCGGCCGAACTCGCCGGCGCAGGCGCCGACGTCGCTGCCGGTGAGTTCGAGCGGCGGGAAGAACCCGGGGTACGCGGACGATGCGGCCACCGCCATCGCCACCGTGGCCAGGCCGACGTGGATGCGGCTGATGTTATACGTGTACCCGGGTTGGGGGCGCGCCATCAGCAATCCATCGCGGCCGAAGGAACAAAGGCAGCCCTCGTTCAGGTTGGTGGCGAGCACGTGCAGTCGCGGCTTGTCGGGCAGTTCGAACAGGCTGGTGTCGCCGTAGAGGTAACTCTGGTACTGGTATTCCAGCAGCCCGGTGCGCGTCAGTTTGCGGGTCGAGAATCCGAGCAGCTTCATCGGCCAGCGGAGCGGAACGGCCAGGGGAAATCGGCGGAAGATCCGGTTGCGCACGTCCAGGGCGACGAACGAAAGGAACTCCGACGCCGCGGCGTCGAACTCGCTTTCCGGCCCGTTGTATCGGTCCCAATTGAGGACGACGTGGGCGGCGATGATGCTGCCGCCGGAGACCGACGTGATATGCGATACGTTCGACAGGATGCCGGCGTCGCGCAGAAACCGAAGCAGGCCGAGGTGGTACAACGCCCCGCGAAACCCGCCGCCGGAGAGAGCCAGACCGATCCGTTTCATGATGACACAGACCCCGACACCGCCCCGACCGGTTCTTCGCTCGACTCACGTGCGGCGGGCTGTAAGGCCCGCGCCGCGTACAGTGCGTCCCGATCAATCGTCAGCAGAGCTTCCGGCTTCATGACGGCGAACATCTGCATGATCAGCGCGATGGCCCCCGTCCAACCGGTTTGATGGCTCGCCCCGATGCCGGCGCCGTTGTCGCCGTGGAAGTACTCGTAGAACAGGATGTGGTCCCGCCAGTGCGGGTCTTCCTGGAACTTGCGCGTTCCGCCATAAACCGGGCGCCGTCCGTGCTCGTCCCTGAGGAAGATGCGCTCCAGGCGCCGGGCGATCTCCTGGGCTACCTGGAAGAGGTTCATCTGGCGGCCGGAGCCGGTCGGACATTCGACGGTAAAGTCGTCGCCGTAGTAGGCGTACCGCTGGATCAGTGCCCGGAGAATCAAGCCATTGACGGGCATCCAGATCGGCCCGCGCCAGTTGGAGTTGCCACCGAACGCACCGGTTTCGGATTCGGCCGGCGCGTAGGCGACGCGGTACTCCTGCCCACCCGCGTGGACCACGTACGGGTGGTCGGCGTGATACCGGGAGAGGGAGCGAATCCCGTAGTCGCCGAGGAATTCCGACTCGTCGAGCATCTTCTGCAGGACGCGGCGGAATCGCTCTTCGTTCATGACCGACAGCATCAGCCGGCCTTTGACGCCCGGCTTTCTAATATCGTGCATCGAACTTAGGAGCCCGGGGCGAGACTGAAGGAACCAGTCCATCCGGGCCACCATCTCGGGATACTTTTCAAGGAAGTTGGCTTCAAACGTCGTGGCAGCGCACAGGGGCAACAGGCCGACGATCGACCGCACCTTGAGCCGTTCCGCCCGGCCGTCGGGATGGCGGAGCACGTCGTAGAAGAACCCGTCTTCCTCGTCCCACATTCCGGTGTCGCCGCCCAGATGGGCCATCGCCGAGGCGATCCACAGGAAATGCTGGGTAAACTTGACCGCCATCTCGGAGTAGTCCTCGTCCGTCATCGCCAGCTCGACGGCGATCTGCAGCATGTTCTGACAGAACAGCGCCATCCAGGCCGTGCCGTCGGCTTGTTCCAGGTAGCCCCCGGTCGGCAGCGGCGCGCTGCGGTCGAAGACCCCGACGTTGTCCAACCCCAGGAAGCCGCCCTCGAAAACGTTGCGGCCGAACCGGTCCTTGCGATTGACCCACCAGGTGAAGTTCAGCAGCAGCTTGTGGAAACTACTCTTGAGCCGTTCGCGGTCGCCCGTTCCCCGGCGGCCCTTCTCCAGGAAATAGCTGAAGATCGTGGCGAAGGCGTGCACCGGCGGGTTGACGTCCCCGAAGTTCCACTCGTATGCCGGGATCTGCCCGTTCGGATGCATGTAACGCTCGCGGAGCATCAGGTTCAGTTGCTGGTTGCCGAAATCCGGGTCCACGAGGGTGAAGGCGAGCACGTGGAAGGCGAGGTCCCATGCCGCGTACCACGGGTACTCCCACTTGTCGGGCATGGAGATCACGTCGCCGTTGTACATGTGGTGCCACTGCTCGTTACGGGCGGGCGCCGTCCGCTCTTCGGCCAACGGACCGCGCCCGTGTTCGGCGAGCCATTTGTCCACGTCGTAGTAGTAGAACTGCTTGCTCCACAACATGCCCGCCAGGGCCTGGCGCATGACGTTGGCCTGGTCGGCGTTCAACGATGCAGGCGTGATTCCCTTGTAAAACGCGTCGGATTCGTGGGCCCGAAGTTCGAGCGTCTCCGCGAAGGGTTTGCCGAACGGCGTCGCCCTGCCATTGCCCTTCGGCGCGGCCGCGGGACTGTCGGTCAGGCGAAGGCGAATCACCTCGCTGGCGCCGGGCCGGACGGTCAGGTGATAATGCGCGCTGGCTTTCGTTCCCTTCTGCGCGGGGTTCACGGCGTCGCGTTGGCCGTGAACGATGGAGTTGTTGATCCCGTCCTTGACGTACGGCGTTGCGTTCGGCGTCCCGAAGATCCGCTGGGTATTAGTTTCGTTCTCCGTGAACAGCAGGTGCGCCTCGCCCTCGCAGTAGAGGAACCGTTCGCCGAGTTGGGGATGGATCGTGCGCACGCCGCCGCCCATCCGTTCAAGCACGGGCCTTTGGGCCGACAGTCCCACGGCCCACGTGTTGCGGAACCAAAGCGTCGGCAAGACGTCCAGTTCCGCGGCGTCCGGGCCGCGGTTGTGAACGGTGATCTGGATCAGAATGTCCTCGGGTGACGCTTTCGCATACTCCACGAAGACGTCGAAATACCGGTCCTGATCGAAGACGCCGGTGTCGATCAATTCGTATTCCAACTCGGTGCGGCTTCGGGTGCGGTTGGTGTGGGCCAGGTCATCGTACGGGTAAGCCGCTTGGGGGTACTTGTAGAGATACTTCATGTACGAATGCGTCGGCGTGCTGTCGAGGTAGAAGTAGTATTCCTTGGCGTCTTCGCCGTGATTTCCCTCGCTGTTGGTGAGCCCGAACAGCCGCTCCTTGAGGATCGGGTCCTTCCCGTTCCAGAGCGCCAGCGCGAAGCAGAGGATCTGCTGGTCGTCACTGATCCCGGCGATGCCGTCCTCGCCCCAGCGGTACGCGCGGGACCGGGCCTGGTCGTGGCTGAAGTAATCCCAAGCTGCGCCATCGCGGCTGTAATCCTCGCGAACCGTTCCCCACTGGCGCTCGCTCAGGTAAGGGCCCCAACGCCGCCAAGGAACCTTGCTTTCCCTCGCCGCGTCAAGACGTGCGTTTTCGGCACTCATGGTCGCTCGCTTTCCCGACGGCCGGTGTCCTATGTGTGCCCAGCAAATCTGGCAAAATTCTGAAACTAATGATACTCTCGGATCGTGAGAGCGCCTACAGGAACCCTCAACGAATCGAAGAGTCACAGGCGGGTGCCAATGTCTGGCAGGCCGGAGGAGGGCCGCTCGACCCGCTTCTGCGCCGATTCCATTCCCGGAGATCAGCCATGTTGAACGGATCGTTGTTGTTCGCGCGCGGACGGTCGCGTCGATGGGGCTTGGCCGGGCCCATTGGTGTGGCGGCGGTCCTGATCGGGGTCGGAATCGGGTGTACTCAGTCGCGGCCGACCCAGTCGCAAGCCCAGTTGCTTGCCACCCGCAACACCTTGGATGAGCAGTTGCGATCAGACACGCGTGCCGTAACGGCGCAACTTATCCGCCGGGCGAAAGGTCAGTACGACGAATACAAGGCCGGCAAGCGGCCGGCCCCGCCCGTCATCGACGTGCTGATCATTTCCGGCGGCGGGGATTGGGGCGCGTTCGGCGCGGGTTTCCTGAAGGGGTGGGGCCGCGTGCCCAAGACCGACCCGCTCGCCAAGCCCGATTTCGCCGCGGTGACCGGCGTCAGCACCGGCGCGCTGATCGCCCCGTTCGCCTTCCTGGCCGACGACGCGTCGGTCGACAGGGTAGTGCAGCTTTACCGCAACCCCATGCCGGACTGGGTCCAGAAACGCGGACCGTTTTATTTCCTGCCGACCAACATCTCGCTGATGGAGGTCCCGGGCCTGGAGCGCGAGGTCCGCGACGCGTTTAATGAGGACACGATCAAGCGAATCGAGCAGGCCGGGGCGGACGGACGTATCCTGGCCGTCAGCACGACCAACATCGACGACGGCAGCCCGCGGGTCTTCGAACTGGTCGGCGAGGCGAGGCGGGCGCGCCAGACCGGCGACTTCGAGCGGATCCGCAACGTGGTCCTCGCGTCGGCCGGCATCCCCGGCGCCTTCCCGTACCGCATGATCGACAATCAAATGTATGTGGACGGCGGCGTGACGGGAAACATCATTTATGGCGGGCGGTTCTCCGAAGAAGACACGCTGGCGCCGCAGTGGAAGAAGACCTACCCGGACCTGCCGACGCCCAAGATCCGGTTCTGGGTGATCTTCAACAACCAGTTTCGTCCGCCGCCGCAGGTCACGGATCCCAGCTGGATGAGCGTCGTCACGCGGAGCCTTGAGACGAGCACCCGTGCGTCGACGCTCACCGCCATCCGGCACCTGGTCGCGATGTCGCAGGTGGCCGAGTTCAAATGGCAAGCGGACGTTCAGGTTCGCCTCGTCTCCATCCCCGGCCAATGGACGCCGCCAACCTCCACGCCGTTCGACAAGACCACGATGAACCAACTCGCCGACCTCGGCGAGCGGATGGGCGCCGACCCGCGAACCTGGAACGTCGCGCTGCCGTGAACCTGAACTTGCTCCATGCCGGCCGCGAGTCGCATGCGTTAGTGCGGATCAAACCCCAGCGACCGCGAGTCGGGAAACCCGTCGTTGTAGTTAATGGTGATCTCTTCGCCGGCGGCGATGTCTCGGGTCGCATGGAATCCCATGACGTCCGGCGGCTCGGGCTCGCACCGGGCGTTGGGGGTCAGCGAGTGGTTGTAGATCGATCCGTAGCCGAGCACCAGGGCGACGTAGTTTCGCTTGGTGATCCCTTTCCAGTCGAACACGTACCACGAGATGCGCGCCCCGCGCCGGGCCTCCGGCGAATCGCCGAACACCTGCTCGCGGGGAATGAGCAGGACCGGCGCTCGTTCGATCACCGCGCCCGCCGGGATGTCGCGGACCGCGAACACGCCGCGTCCCCCGCGGCCGCGGTTGTCGAGCCGCCGAACTTCCACGATGTCCGATTGACGGCACACGACCATTCGATGCAAGATAGCGGATGGGCGGGGCGAGTGCAGCGGAGAGCCGGGCGACTCGGTTTCCGGCTCCAATTCGAGCTGCGGTTCACCTCCAGCACGCTTCGATGAAGCCACCGAGTAGAGGAGGGTCGCATGAATCGCATCTGGGCGGGTTTGATTGTCGCGTGCATCGTCCTCGCATCGGCGGCCGGTGGGGTGATTCTCGTCCGGCAGGCGAATGCCCACTACGTCCCGCTGTTCTACGTACTGGGACCGCTCATGGTGGTCATCGGGGTCGGATTCTCCCTCATGCACCTGAGCATGAGCGACGACTACCTCCGTCAGCACTTCGGGGGCGACGAGAACGCCAAGCGGATGCGGGAGATGTGGCGGGGCGGTTGGGTCGGGGTGCTGATCGGGGGCGCAATGATCGCAGCACAGTACTTCCTGGGCTCATATGTCCCGCTGCCCTAAATGGGCGGCACGCCGAATCCAGGAGTGACGGCATGACTCGCCTATAGCTCTAACTTGGATCATCGCTACCCAGTTTGGCAATCGGCGCCGATCGGATTGGACCCGATGCCTATTCCAAGTCTTCAAACCGGAATTTGCTTGCCCGCAGGTATTCCTCCTCCATCTCGATCGCCACCCAGCGCCGGCCGAGTTTCTCCGCGACCATGCCGAGCGTATTAGATCCCGCAAAGGGATCGACGACAATGTCGTCCGGTTCGGTTAGCAGGCGAATGAAGAAGTCGGGAAGCGCCGCCGGGAAGCGGGCCGGGTGGATTTTGATGCCGGCTTCTTTGCACTTAAGCGTGTAGCGGTCGTTCGCCGCGTTGTTCCCGAACTTTAGCATGTCCACCGGTGTCTCGTCGTCGATCACGTTCGGGGGAATCGACCCTCCCGTGTTCACCTCCGCGAAGCTCTCCTTGATGACGTAGCCGCCGGGCCGCACCGTCTCGCGGAGCTTGCGCTGATTGAGCCGGATCATGTCTTTTGAGTAGGCTCGCAGGACTTTGCGATTGTCCGCCTTGGGGTGCGGCGTCCTGCTGAGCCACCAGACGTATTCGACGGAATCCTTGATCCGGACCCGCCGGACCGTCACCCACTCGGCGGGCATTGGCATTTTCGCGGGGTTGTACCAGAAGCACTCTTGCGCAAAGTGAAATCCGACGTCCTCCACGAGCGCCACGAGGAGCTTGAAATGGTAAATCGAGCGGGTCGGCGTTCCCTTGTTGTAGCTCCCGCCGATGTTGAGCACGAAGCTGCCGTCGTCCTTGAGCACGCGCCGGATCTCCCGAGCAAAGGGAAGCATCCAATCGACGTACTCGTGCTTGTCCTTGTTCCCGTATTCCTTCTTAAAGTGCAGCGCGTAGGGCGGAGACGTGAGCACTAAAGAGACTGACTTGTCGGGGAGTTTCCGCAAAACCTCCAGTGAATCGCCGAGCACAGCCATCCCGAGATCGGTCTCGTAATACGGATCCAGATCCCCCAACCTCCGCAGCCCGTTGTCAGTATTGAAGTTGAGTTTCTGCTGAGTTGGCATATTATCCCGGCCTTTCGCTGGCTGACTTCATCCTAACAGGAAACGACCCGCGGAGACAATTTTGTCGACCGATCCCGCCACCCAAATCCGTGAGATCCTCGCGGCCTGCACGCCGGAGCAGCGAGAGGAACTCGTGCGACTGGTTCGCCTCGAGTATCGCGTCCATCGGATCGAACGCGAGTGGAACACGTCTGCCGAGGTCGTGCTCGAAGCGCTGGCGAGGGCTGGCGAACTCACGCAGCGGATGTTCAAAGGCATCCTGGCTGAAGCCGCCTGCAAGGTTGAGATCATTGACAAACTGACCGGCTGGGAAGACGTGACGCCGCCCGGCGTGCATCCATTTGATTTCGTGGTGCAGCGCGGGAGCGATCGGGCGACGATCCAGACTAAGCTACAGAGAAAGCAAGGCGGCAAGCCGTTCATGTACCGGGTTCCCGGCCGGCGCGGACCCGCGACGCCTTTCTACGTCGTCGAGACGCAGAAGTCGCGGCGAGGGGCTGACCGATCGTCTGGTGCTAACACGCGGCCGTATCGATTCGGCGAATTCGACGTCCTCGCGGTTTGCATGGAGCCGGCCACCGGAGACTGGTCCCAATTCCGGTTCACCGTGGGTAACTGGCTCATCCCGCGACAGGAGGCGCCGGACTTGATCGCCGTCTATCAACCTGTCTCGCTGGAATTCAACGACGACTGGACCAATTCGCTCGCGACCGCCGTCGCATGGTCGCAGGCAAAGCGGACGAAAACGATTGCCGCAGGCGAGCAATAGCGGACATCCCTTGTTTTGCAGCCCGAGCATTGGTCCGATATACTCACCGGCATCGATGCCCTTGGGGAGGAATTCCTCGGGAGGGGCGCGCGTTCTAACCGTGATCTCATTTCAGTGAGGGACTTCCGATGGCGGAGATGTCTGGGTCGGCGGAACCGTATGACCTGCAGTTTTCGACCGTGGAGCCGGCACCGGCTTCCGCGGGTGCGTCGCCGGCCGCGGTTCCATCGGGCGCCGTCGCGACCGTTGCGGCTGCACCGGTTTGCGTGGGGTGCAAACAGGCGATCGCTCAAACCTATTACGCGGTGGGGGACAAGGTCATCTGTCCGCGATGTCAGCAGCAGTTGACCGCCGGGCCGGCGGGCGGGTCGAAGTTCGGCCGGCTGGCCAAGGCGACCGCGCTCGGGCTAGCCGGCGCCATCGTGGGCACGTTGATCTGGTTCGCGGTGCGACACATCACCGGCTACGAGATCGGGCTGATCGCGGTGGTCGTGGGCCTGATCGTGGGCGGCGCGGTGCGGGCCGGCTCGGGCGGGCGCGGCGGACGCGGGTACCAGATCCTGGCGGTGCTGCTGACCTACTTCGCCATTTCCGCCAACTACATGCCCGACCTGATTCAGGGGTTCGTCCAGAAATACAAAGAGGACAAGGCCGCGGTGCATTCGGTGGCCGGGACCACCTCGACCGCGGCAGCGCCCAAGACCGAGAGTACCGACACCACGGATTCGCCCGATGCGACCTCCAGCGGCACGGCACAGCCCGCGCGACGACCGCCGAGCCTGGGACGGGCGCTCGTGGCCTTGGTGCTCCTGATCGGGCTCAGCGCGGTGCTGATGCTGGTCGTCCCGATCCTGGTGGGGATTCACAGCCCGATCGGGTTGCTGATCATGGGTTTTGCACTCTACGAGGCGTGGAAGATCAACGCCCGCCGACGGCTCGCGATTTCCGGCCCGTACTCGCTGGGCGTGACCGGCGGCCCCGCGGTTTCACCGGTGGG
The DNA here is from genome assembly GCA_036495445.1 of Tepidisphaeraceae bacterium. GTDB lineage: Bacteria > Planctomycetota > Phycisphaerae > Tepidisphaerales > Tepidisphaeraceae > DASXMX01. The sequence continues at coordinate 9,384 of DASXMX010000629.1, read as the reverse complement.
AACTGGGATATGACCGTGCCCGTTGTGTCGGCGACCTGTCCGCGCTGTGCCGCCGAGCTGGCGCCCGCGCTGCTGGCCTGTCCCGGCTGCGGATCGCTCGTGCATGCCGATCGCCTGCAGGGGCTGGCCGATGGTGCCCGCGCCGCCGCCGATCGCGGCGACGTTCCCGCGGCGCTTTCGGCCTGGCGCGAGGTGCTCGATCTGCTGCCGGCCGGATCGCGCCAGCACCAGGTCGTCCGCCAGAAGATCGTCGCGCTGACGGAAGGCCTGCCGTCCGGCCCGCCGCCGCAGCGGGCGGCGTCCACTGCTGCTGCGCCGTCGGCGCCGGGCCAGCCGACTGGCACGTCCTCTGCGGGGAAGAAAGCCGCCGCCGGGCTGGGGGCGCTGGGGCTGCTGCTGCTCAAGTTCAAGACGTTCCTGCTTCTGCTGGTGACGAAAGGCAAGCTGCTGCTGTGGGGCCTGACCAAGGGCACCACGCTGCTCTCCATGCTCGCGTCGTTCGGCGTCTACTGGGCGATCTGGGGCTGGCGGTTCGGCCTGGGCCTGGTGCTGTCGATTTACGTCCACGAGATGGGGCACGTCATCGCCCTCCGCCGGTTCGGGTTCAAGGCCACATCGCCCATGTTCATCCCGGCGCTGGGCGCGTTCATCCGCATGCGGCAGGCGGTGATTGATCCACGCGAAAGCGCGGCGATCGGACTGGCGGGGCCGATCTACGGCCTCGGCGCCGCGGCGGTGGCCGCCGCGCTCTGGTACGCGACGAAACACCCGCTGCTGGCCGCCCTCGCCGGCGTCGGCGCATGGATCAATCTCTTCAACCTCCTCCCCATCGGCACGCTGGACGGCGGACGCGCGTTCCACGCGCTCTCCCGCCCGCAACGCGTCCTCGCCGCCTGCGCCGTAGGCGCGGCTTGGTTCATCACCAAAGACGGACTGCTTCTGCTCCTGCTGATTGTCTGCGGCGCACGCTGCCTCGAGCGAGGCGACCAACGTGGCGATTCGCGCGCCTGCGCCCACTACGCGGCCCTAATCTTGCTGCTTTCGGTTTTGTCCATGGTTCGGATCTATGCCCGAATTGGGCATTGAGGGCAGGGTCGAAGAGCGGGGCATCTCTGAAGGTCGCAAGGGGTGCGAGAATCCAGAAGTATTCCGGTGGTCTCTCGTTCCTCGGATGCCGCACAAGCCGGGGCAGAGCGCGGAAAGAGCCGTCCGATTGTTGACCCGCGCTCCGGCGCCGCCCCGGGTCTGGATGCGCGGTTCCATCCGTCCCGGAAAAATCAGTAACCCCAGACCCGGGGCGGGGCGGCCACCGCCGCTGTCACCACCAACGATGGCACGCCCGCCAACCTGACCAACCTGCCGGGCTACACGTACGTCAGTGCGAGTGGTTCGGCCAAGGGGTACGGGATGGAAAGCTCGTAGATGATGGCCGCCAATTCCCTGTTTTGAGAACAAAATGAATTGAATCCCTTTCGGACTGCCTCCCGTGAGAATCGGGCGAGTTCCCCGGTTTCTTTTCCTCCCCCGGGCGAGACTCGTAAGTCTGTTCACTATTGAGCGAATCTCCCGAGAGGGACAGTTCGCCCGTTGGTTTGTGTTCGCAATTCGTTAGGATCTGATGCGTGGACTCCTCGCACCTCACGCCCGAACAGGTGGCCCGGCTCAAGTCGACGGCGGGCCGCTCGCTGCGGTACCTCAACCGGCTGTGCGAACGGATGCAGCGGCTGGCCTTCCCGATCGATGACCTGCTCTGCCAGGCCGGGCATCGCGCGCGGGACGCGATGCAGGACCTCTACACCGCCTCGCACTATTGCGGGTGCAAGTCCGGCGTCGGCAAGCGGCGACCGGACGAGTAGTGCCCGCCGCCACGGACGGGGGGACGGGGGGACGCGGGGACGCGGGGACGCGGGGACGCGGGGATCTCGGCAGCGCTTTCGTCTTCGAATGCTGACCGGCAGAATGCACAAACGTCGCCCGGCCGATTATGCTTTGCGGTCGCGGCGCGCGAGCGCGGGAACCGTCGCGCGCCAGTGGGCCAAAGGCGGCGACCGGCATGAGCGTCTTCGAAGTCTCGTCGATCCTGATCGTGTTGACGGCGCTGCTCGGCTTCATCAACGCGAAGCTGATCCGCCTGCCCACGATGATCGGGGTGATGTTCCTGTCGCTGTCGCTGTCCCTCTCGCTGTCGCTGGCCGGGGCGCTGACAGGCGGCGCCGCGTCGGGGCTGAAGCCTTACGCGGCCGAATTCCTCACCCACATCGATTTCAACGAGACGCTGCTCCATGGGATGCTGGCGTTTTTGCTGTTCGCCGGGGCGCTGCAACTGGACCTGAAGGATTTGAACCGCGAGTGGGGCGCGATCACGCTGCTGTCGCTCGTTGGCACGGCCCTCTCCACCTTCGCGATCGGCGGGGGGCTGTGGCTGTTCCTGCGGTGGGCCGGGCACGAGGTCCCGTTCATCGGGTGCCTGATCTTCGGCGCGCTGATCTCGCCAACCGACCCGGTTTCCGTGCTCGGCATCCTCAAGTCCGCCGGGGCGCCCCGCAGCGTCTCGACGCTGATGGCGGGCGAGTCGCTATTCAACGACGGCGTCGCCGTCGTCTTCTTCTTCGTCCTCCTCGACCTGGCCACCGGCCACCAGGCGCCCACCGCCTGGGGCGTCGCCCGCCTGCTGGCGTGGCAGGTCGGGGGCGGCGTGGCGCTGGGGCTGGCGGCGGGCTTCATCACCTACGAATTGCTCCGCCGCGTCGACAACTACCAGGTCGAGGTCCTCCTGACGCTCGCGCTGGCGATGGGCGGCTACGCCCTGGGCGACGCGATCGGCGTCTCGGCGCCGATCGCGATGGTCGTCGCCGGTCTGATGATCGGCAATCGCGGCCGCGCGCTGGCCATGTCCAACGTCACCCGCGAACACCTGGATACCTTCTGGGAGATGATCGACGAGGTGCTCAACGCCGTGCTCTTCATGCTGCTGGGGCTCGAGGTGCTGGTGATGCCGTTCCACCCGACGTATGCCGCCACCGGGGTCGCTGCGATCGCCCTGTGCCTGCTGGTGCGATGGGTTACGGTCGGGGGTCTCGTGCGGCTGATGCGCCTGTGGCGCGAGTTCATGCCCGGCACGACCCACGTTCTGACCTGGGGCGGCCTGCGCGGGGCGCTCTCGGTCGCCATGGCGCTGTCCCTGCCGACGATCCGCAACCGTGATCTGATTCTCGCGGCCACTTATTGCGTCGTCGTCTTCTCCGTGCTGGTGCAAGGCCTGACAGTCGGCGCCCTCTCGCGGCGCAAGTGCCGGGAACGGACCAGAGGCTCGCACGCCTCGATCGACGGCGCAAGGATGGCGTCCTGAGGCGGGCGAGACGCCCGTGCCACGGTTCACCAATCTATTCGGCACGGGCGGCCGAACGCGATATGCTTGGAGACCCGTCGAACGTTTTCCGGGCGATGTTGGCTTCATTCCATGGAGGAACGCCATGACTGCTGCACCGACTCTGCCCGCGCGGGCAACGCTCCGCACGAGAGCCGTCGTCCGGGTGCTCGGCGCCTGCGGCCTGTTCGCCCTGCTGTTGCTCGCCCAGGGGTGCGTGCGCAGCATCCAGCCGATCCTGAAGGACGATCAGGTCATTGAAGCCAACGACCTGCTCGGCAAATGGGTGACCGATGACGGCAAGCAACTCGTGGACGTGCAGCCGGGCGACCAGGCCAACGTCTATCGCGTCTCCTACACCGACGAAGGAGGCAAAAAGGGGGCGTTCCTGGGCCGGATCGGCAAGGTCGGCGAACTGCAACTCATCGAACTTCAACCCGAAGACCCGATGCCCGCCGCTAGCGACGTCTACCGGGCGCACCTGCTGAAGGTCTATTCCTTCCTGCTCGTCCGCCAGACCAAGCCGAGGCTGGTCATCTCGACGATGTCCGTCGACTGGCTCAAGAAATACGTCGACGCCCATCCCGGCGACCTGCAAACGATCAGCCCGACGAAGGACGACCTGATCGTCACATCCCCCACGGCTGACTTCCAGCGCTTCCTGCTGCAGCACTGGAAAGACGACGGCGCCTTCGGCGACCCCGGCACGTTCGTCCGCCCGGGCGACCCGGCCACGCGCCCCGCGGCGCCATAACGCAATGTTTCCAATCGCCTCGCCAGGTCCCCGACCATCAGGAGGCGAAACAGGAGATCGCTCAGGGACCCGTTCCTGGCGACTTTGCCTCGAAGCTGTCGGCGTTGTTCGGGTCGCCGGTGCCTTTGTAGATGGGATACGCCGGGTAGGGATAGAGGGGGCGGGTCATCGCGAGCTTGCCGCTTTCGTGTTTGGACGCGACGAGCCGGTCGGGCGCTTTGCCGTGCTCGACCCAGTCGACGATGGTTGCGAGCCAATCGACTTCGGACGCGCCCGGCCCGCCGCCGCAGTGGAGGCAGCCGGGGATCATGAACAGGCGACAGTAGTCGGCGGCGGCCGGGTCGTGCTCGCGGACCTGCCGGTAGTAGTCCGCCGTCGCCTGGGCCGGCAGCGCGGGGTCGGCCCAGCCGTGCCAGATGATCAGCTTCCCCTTGCGTGCCTTGAACGCGTCCAGGTCGGGATTGGTGGCATTTAATACGGATGCCGCCAAACGGGTGTCCGCGGAATAATGGGCAAAGTCGTAGGTCGAGTAGTCCCAGTCGGGCCGGTCAAAGACGAAGTACTTGAAGATCTGTGTGCCGAAGCCGAACATCAGGTCGGGGGCGTGGTCCTGTTTCAGCAGCGGCGGCACGGGGCCGACGATCCACGCGGTCCACTGGTCGACGTCACACTCGGCCCCGGGGCTGTAGCCGGGATAGAGGATCGTTCGCCCAACCCGCGCCCCGCCATAGATGGCGGCGATCGCCTGCCGCTGCGCGTCGGTCAATCCCGGCACCTTGGCCAGATCAAAATGTGCCGACGGGGGATCGGCGACGATGCCGTCCTTGAGCCCGTCCTGCGCGTCGCACTGATCCAGGATGGATTGCCGCAGCTTCTGCAGCGCGTCGCGATCGAGCACCGTATGATCCAGATGCGCAGGGTCGGGATACAGGACTTTGGCGACGGAGACCGACATGGCGGCAAATCCGGTCCAATTGAACGCCGGCGCCCCTGCGACGATGCCGTCGAAGTCGCCGGGGTATCGCTGCGACTCCATCATCGCCTGCCCGCCGCCGCGGGAGCAGCCGACGAAATAGGAGTAAGCCGGGTCGGCGTGGTAGTAGGCCCGGACCAGCGCCTCGGCGACCTGGGCGGTGCGGTGCACCGCGAGGAATCCGAAGTTCACCTGCGCCTCCGGGTTGTCCTGGGCCCAGTTCGCCACAACTCCGTTCGACTCGTGTCCGGTGTCGGTGCCGACGGTCGCGTAGCCGAGGTTGACCGCATCGCGTGCGCCGTTCTGGATCGACCCGACGAATCCCCCGCCGCCGCCCATGACGAATCGCTGGTTCCAGCGATCGGGGAGCAGCAACTCGAAGCGGATGTGCCCCCCGATGACCCCGAGCACGCTGACGTGCGGCGCGGCCCCGAGATGCTGCCGCGAATCGGGCGTCACCGCTTCCACTTTTTCCAGCGTGACGTCCGGCAGGCGAACCTGCCGAAGCTCATCGTCGCTGAGATGGGGAGCGCTTTGGGCGTAGGTCGAAGCCGAGCAAATCAACAGGACGAACGTTGCGAGAAGAGTTCGTTTCATGCCGAGTTTCCCAAAACTAGGGGGCGCGGTAGGCTGTTCATCGACGCCGTCCGGCAGTCAAGAACGGCCTTTCTAACCGCGATTTAGTAAACACTAACCCGAAAGTGAAAGATGCCCAAGGGGTTCTTCAGCCAAGGCGTAGTCCTACTAACCGACGGTCGAGCAACTATTGCAGACGTGAAGTCGGCAATCCAATCGGCCGGATTCGCCGTTGTCAAAGAAATTGCACCGCAGGAGTTGTGGAGCTTCGGCGGGCCGACTGTTCTGGTCCCGTTTCGGGCTGAGGTCAACGGCAGTGTAATGATTGACGTCGTTGACCGCGCGTGGCCCGATACGATGGGCGATCCAAAACTAGATCCAATGACGTTCGGTGCCTGGTCTATGGGGTATTTCGGCCCGTTCGCCTATCCCGGAGGTTTGACGCGCGCGATTCAGCATGCTTGGGCCTGGGCAGCCGGAAGGGATGTTGCCCCGGCGCATCGTGGCTTCATCCGAATTCGCAGCAGCTACGTAGGTGGCGCCCGACCTGATGCGACCTGTCTTCCCAAGGACTACGAGCCAGTTCCAGAAATGATGTTCGTCAGCCGCCTCGCGATTGCAGCAGGCAATGCCTCCGGGGTCCTGTGTTATTTCAACCCGAACGGCGAGGTACTGCGTGATTTGGCCAGCTTCCGGTCAGTTTTCGATGCATGCGTCAACCAGAGCAAGGCGCCTCTTCTGCTTTGGATGAATGTGCGCCTCTTCGCCTTGGATGGTGCGTTCGGGCTGATGGATACCGTCGGCAACAGTCAGCTCGACGTAATGGATATTGAAGTCGTTTACCCCAAGAAACAGTACGACCCCAATGCGATCGGGTATTACGTGCGGAACGTCACTCACTACTTGCTTGAACTTGGCCGGGAAATCCAAACCGGTGAAGCTATCGACGGCCCGGGCGAGAGAGGATTGTCCTGGACTGCCGAAACGCGTGACGAAGGGCTCGTTGCACCGCCCCGGCGCGTTTTGCGCCTTTTTCCGAAGTCGGATGCGATCGCAATCCGAAGTGCATTGGCCGCCACTGGAGCTTTGCGCGGGTAGTTTCGAATCGAACCGGGCCGATCACTCGTCCCCCGCCTCGGCCGCGATCGCCTGATCGATTTCAGTTCCGGGTTGGAGGGGGTTGTCATGGCGTGATCAGGTGATGGGCCCTTTGCGGTTTTTCCGCTCTAGGATTCTTCGGAGTTTCCTGATTTCAGCGAACCCGGTATCCGCCGTGGCTGGACGCCAGTCGGTTGAATGCGGCCCACTCGCGCAGGAGTGCGAGGTAGCCATCCAAGGGCTTAGACTCAGGCCAGCCCTTCGGCCGGAGGGTCTGTGGCTCCTCGTTCAGGCGGCGCTCCAAACCCGAGGCGACAATCTCACACTCGGCGGGCGATACGAGCCATCCGGAATTGTCCGAGAACTTCCAATACGGCACCGCGTTAGCGATCGACGAAGGCGTCGCCAACAGGGATTGCAATTCCGCCCCATTGCGTTCATCCCGAACGGGTAGAACCGGTTTGGGCGTTTTGCCCTCCAAGACTCGTGCGAGGCGCATCCCATTGAACAGCGCCTCGATTCCCCGCACCGAGACGCGAAACCAGTCGGGCCGGTCCGGCATCTCCGGCTCGTAGCCGACGGCTTCCTTCGGCTTGTTGACCATGAAAAAATCGAAGCCCATCGGCTCTCCAAATCCAACGGCCCGCCACAGGCGGTTTCCGTTCTGCGCAATTCACTTCGCCATGATCTTCGCCAGAAACGCGTCCATCGCCTTCGTCCCGGGGTCGTCGCTTTGGCCGAGGCGGTCGTTCACCTGGTCGTGGGTGACGTTCCGGGCGGGGAAGACGGTCGCCGGGATGCCGGCTTCTTTCAGCACGGCGCCGAGGCGGAACGCCTGGGCGGCGGTGTCGGGGTTGGCGGTGATGTGGATCAGCAGGAACGGCGGAATGCCCTTGCCCTTGGCGACGTGATACGCGGCGGAGAATTCCCGCAGGTGCTCGTCCGTGTCGCCAAACTCGTTGCGATGATTCTGCTTCGGCGGCGTCATGCCGTGCACCCGCCAGCGGAGTTCCTCCACCGCAACCACGGCCGGCACGTCGTAGGTGTCGCCGTCGACGGGCATGCATCCTTTGAGCACGTCGAACGAGACGCCCTGTTCCTTGAGGTAACGCTCGTCGGTGCAGAGCAGGGCGGCGAGCTGCGCGCCCGCCGAATGCCCGCCGACGAACACGCGCTTGGGATCCCCGCCGAACTCGGCGATGTGGTCCGCCGTCCAGCGGAACGACTGGGCGACGTCCCGCACGATCGTGCCCATGTCGGCCGCCGGCATCAGGCGATAGTTGACGGAAACGAAGACGAATCCCCTGTCCATGAATGCCTGCGGCTTGATCGCGACGTCGGCCTTGTCGCCGACATGCCACCCGCCGCCGTGAATCCAGAACGCCACCGGCAGGTCCTTCGCGCCGGCCGGTGCGTAGACGTCCAGCGATCGCTTCTCGTCGCCCGCCCCAGCATAGGGGATTTTCTTCTTGATCGTCTGTGCCTGGACCGTGGTGAACAGTCCCAGAACGATCAGAAGTGATGGCAGGTATTTCATGGCGGAATTATCCCTCCGCCCCCCGCTCGCCGCCAGCAGGCGGCGTTCTACCATGAAGACAAGCGCAACGGAGTCAACTCTTAGAACTGGCGAGCACCACGGCGGCTTCCGCCGTCAGCATCAGGAAGGTGAACGACTCCTGCAGGTACAGCCGGACGGCGGTTTCGGTATGACTCAGGTAGCCGATGGAGATGTCCTGGCCGATGTGCAACTCGAAGTCGCCGCCCCGCGTGGAGAGCACGGCGCCGCCCGCGATGGCCGGGGCCCAGACGATCTCGCCGTCGAACAGGCGTTGGACATGCTCCAGGACTGGGTACCCATCGTCGCTGGCGCCGCCGATTGCCGTGTAGGGTTCCGCGCCCAGCACGAGCGCGTAGGGGCCGTTGACGCCGGCAAGGCGCAACTGGCTCATAGCCTTCGCCACCGCGCCCGGATAACCCTTTACGTCGGCCGGGAGCGAGACCGGCGGGTTGCTGATCCCTTGGCGAACGCCCTGGATTCCGCCGGCCGCGTATCCCTCGAAGACGGCGCGATCCTCGGCGAAGGCGATCTTGCGCGCCGCGTCCTTCAATGGCGACCAGTCCGAGTCGTTCGCGCCGCGTTCCACGTCGTCGATCGCCTGGCGCGTCAACTCGAACGGGACGCGCAGTTCCACGACCCCCTTGGCCTCGCGCTGCGCGGCCTGGACGCCGTCGCCCGGCGTCTCGATCGGCCGGCGATGGCCGGTGCCGACCGCCGCGAGCGCGGTGCCCTTCGGGCCTTCCACGTCCACGACGCGCCGCGCGGCCAGGTGGCGCTTGAGGGTGCGGGACGCCTCCTCCTCGATCTGGGCCCAAGCCGCGTCGGAGATCGGGGCGAGTTCCCGATGCAGGTTATTCATGGGCAGCCTTTCCTTTCAGTGAACCGATCCCGAGCGAACCATCAGGCGGCGGCCGCCGTGATCCGGATGCGGGCCCAGTCCCGACTGCGTCCGGGGGCGGCCCGGTGGGCGATGGGGTCGCCTCGAGGGCCGCAACGCCCTCCAGAAACGTCGCGGACGGCACGAAGAACAGCGTGCCGGTGACGGCGCGGCTGAAGTC
>DASXMX010000628.1:0-4423 GCA_036495445.1 Tepidisphaeraceae bacterium | reverse complement strand
CTCGGGTATGTCGTGCTGGGCGCGATCGTCGAGCAGAAGACCGGGAGGGCGTGGGAGGATGTGATTCGGCAAAAGCTGTTTATGCCGCTGCAGATGGGACCGCCGGGTTCGGGCCGCCGGGAGCGATCGGGAAGGTCGATGAGCCGTGGGGGCATGTGATGCGGGACGGCCGTCCCGCCCCGCTGCAATCGGACAACCCGCCGGTGATGGGCCCGGCGGGGCGCGTCCATTGCACGATCGCGGACTGGGGGAAGTTCATCGGCGTCTACCTCGACCTGGCCGATGCGCACCACCATCTGGTCAGCGCGCCGACGCTCAAGGCCCTCATCACGCCCGGCCCCACCGGCGAGTACAACGGCGGCTGGCTGCTGACCACGCGCGACTGGGCCGACGGGCAGGCGCTCAACCACGCCGGGTCGAACACGATGTGGTACTGCGTCGTCTGGGCGGCGCCGAAGAAGCACTTCGCCGTGCTCGTCGCCACCAACATCGCGGCTCCCGACACCCCCCAAGTCCTCGACGGCGTCGCCTCCGCTCTGATCCAGCTCCACGAGAGCAAGCACATGGGGCGGTAATATGGATCGCAGTTGATTCTCGCGCCGGGAACGGCGAGCAAGCGCGCCGGCTACACGGGGAGCCGGCCCGTCCTCGGGCCGTCGGGACATGCGCGCCCGTTCATCCGGTCGTATACGAATCCTCGCGCGATCGTAATCGGAACTTAGCATCCTTCCCGACAATTCCATTTCTCATTTACGGGCACGCTATCTAACTGTCATGATGGAACGGATCAGAAAATGGCTGTCGTCGACGGCGGGCCGGGTTGCAGTCGTCGTGTTGCTGTTGCCGGCGATCGGGGCGGCGGTCTGGTCGGTCTACTCGTTCTCCCAAGGCGAGACGGACTTCGCCAACTACAAGATGTACATCTGCACGCAGACCGGCAAGGCGTTCCGCCACCGCAACGAGGTGGGGGAATCGCTGCCGATCTACTCGCCGTTCAGCGGGAAGAACACCGGCGTGCCCGCAGAGGCGTGCTATTGGACAAAGGACGGGAAGATTAAATCCGAACCGACCTGGGTCCTGGTGAAGGAATTCGACCACAAACCGGGGCCGACGTTCTGTCCCGACTGCGGGCGGCTGGTCGTCGGGCACAACCCGTACCCCACGCCGGGCATGCACCCGCCGCCGACTGAGGCGGAGTGGAACGCCAGACATCCCGACCGGAGCGGGGCGAACCTCATGCGTGACGATTCGCAGCGATGAGTGCCCGCGGCCTCGGCAGCTATAGCGAACCATTACGAAATCAGAATCGAATCTTAGCAATTATTCGCACAATCGTTCCGGGCCAGACCCATGCACGATGTGCGCGTACTGGGGGTGCAGTCGGGCCAGCAAGTCGAATTGGGAAGGAAAGGAACAGATTCGCCATGGATGCACCGTTCACCGCCGGCAAAAAACAGGCCGGCTTCACGCTCGTCGAGTTGCTGGTCGTCATCGGAATCATTGCATTATTGATTTCGATCCTGCTGCCCGCCCTGAACTCGGCCCGTAGGGCCGCAAAGACCGTCCAGTGCGAGTCCAACCTGCGCCAGATCGCGATGGGAATGATCATGTACGCCAACGAAAACAAAGGCGCGATCTTGGGCAACGCGAACACGTCGGGCGCATTCCTGAAAAACATGAGCCCGCGAGCCACCGACTTCAACTGTCCAACCGTCTGCCAGGTGTGGGACTGGATGTCGCCAGTCGCCTATCAAATGGGGCTGCATTTCGAAACCGGTGGGACGGTGGCCCAGCGCACGCAGCGGTGGCGGTTTCTCACTTCCTACCCCGCGTTCCGATGTCCCGAGAACCAGATCGACGAGCCGCCGTATGGCCCCTCACCGATCGCCATCACGATCAACGAGTTGAGCTACATCACGGCCGAAATGTTCGAAATGGTTTACGTCCCACCGCCCAAGTACGCCGATTTCGACATGGCGCAGGGCTACATCGCCGAAGGGAATTACCATCCAAACCTGGCACTGGTCGGCGACGCCAGCCAGAAGATCTTCATGAGCGATGGTTGCAAGTACATGTCAAGCCCGAATACGCCGCCCGATTACTACTTGACGTGGGATTCCGGTGGATCGCCGGGCGGCGCGTTCGGGGATTACGGGCCTTGGTCGCAATATAGCCGGGCGTTCCTGCCTGGAACGCTGTTCAACATTTCGATGCCACATGGGAAGCAGGACCTCAAGCTTCCATCTAGTTTGCGCCTCAACGCCGTGTTCTTCGATGGGCATGCGGAAAGCATGGACTACGTGACGGCCATGAATCCGAATTACTGGATGCCCAAGGGCGCGCAGCTCCCGCAAAGCGAGTGCACGCAGCAGGCCATTCAGACGTACTTCCACGGGGCCGGCACGCTCGCAATTCAGTAATCGGGATTGCATTGGACGCCTTGGGCAATCGGCCCGCCATGCGAACGCATGGCGGGCCGTTCGCGTTATGGGGCACTGCGGGATTGATTGCATTTACACAATGTGCATCATCCGTTCTCGCAGTCCTAATTAACGGGGGATAGGGTGAGGCTCGGAGACGGAGGGAGATCCACTCGGGCGACGGGCCTCTCATTCCAAGCAAGTCTGTTTGTTTGTTCGCCCGAACGGGTTGGCGGTTCATTCATTCCATTTACGGAGCTGGAGCATGCGGGCAAGCACGAAAACGTCGGGTCGTCGTTCGTTGTCGGTGAAGCGGGCGGCGGCGCGGATTCACGCCGCGATCGAACGGGTCGAGCCGCGTGTGTTGTATGCCGCGTTTCAGCCCGGCGACCTGGTGGTTTACCGGGTCGGCGCGGGATCGGCGGCGTTGAGCAGCGGGTCGACGGCAGTCTACCTCGACGAATACACGCCGAGCGGGACGCTCGTGCAATCGATCGCGCTGCCGACAGCCGCGGCGGGCGCGAACAACCCGCTGACCTCCAGCGGGACGGCCACGTCGGAAGGGAATCTCACGCTCTCGGCGAATGGCCAGCAGATTCTGCTGACCGGGTATGACGCCGCTCCGGGCGTCGCCAGCATCGCCTCGACCAACACGAGCACGAGCGGGTCGATTACCAAGGCCACCGCCGCATCCCCCAGCGTGCTGACCACCGCCTCCACCGTTGGAATGACCAGCGGGGACGCGGTGACGATCAGCGGGGTGGGCGGCATCACGTTCAGCCCGGCGCAGAGCACCTACTACATCAAGGTCGTCAACTCGACGACGTTCTCGCTGTACGCGGACCCCGGCCTGACGACGCCGGTCGCGGGCAGCGGCACCTACACCAGCGGCGGCACTTGGACCGATAGCGCCTTGGTGCCCGTTCCCCGCGAAGTGGGCGTGGTCGCGGCCGACGGGACGATCAACACGACCACCACGCTCGGCACCGCGCTGGACGACAACAACGTTCGCGGCGCCGCCGGCGACGGCAACGGCAACGTCTGGGCGGCGGGGCCCGTCGGCGCGGTCTACACCACCCTCGGTTCCACCGCAAACCCGACGAGCCTCGCGACCGCGAACATCCGGTCGATCGAGATCAGCAACGGCCAGCTTTACGCCACATCGAGCACCGGCGCGACCGCGCTACTGGGCACGATCGGAACCGGGCTGCCGACCAGCGGCGGGCCGTACACGATCAGCCAGTTGCCCGGCATCGTCGGCTCGGGCACCTCGGGCCAGGGGCTGGGCGGCGCGTACGAGTTCGCATTCGCCACGCTGAACCCGGGCGACACCAGCCCCGACACGCTTTACGTCGCCGACAACTTCAACGACGGCGTCGACAAGTTCTCGCTGGTAAACGGCAGTTGGGTCCTCAACGGCGAGATCGGCGCGTTCGGCTCGGGCGGCAATGTGCTGGCCGGGATCACCGGCGTCGTCGCCCAGCCCGTCGCCGGCGGCGAACAACTGTTCATCAGCAGCGCCGGCAGCAGCGGCACCGCGGGCACGATCTATTCGATCGTCGATCCGTACGGGTACAACAGCGCGGGCGGCACCGCGGGCACGCAGGGCGGCGGAGTCTTCTCCGCGACGCCCCCGCTCACGGTCGTGGCCACCGCCGCCACGAACGAGGCGTTCCGCGGGATTGAATTCGTCCCGCAGCCCGGCGGCGCGCCGACGACGGCCGCCCAGCCGGCCAATCAGACCGCCGTCGCCGGCACCAATGCGACGTTCACCGCCACTGCCTACGGGACCAACGTCTCCGTCCAATGGCAGGTGAGCACCGATGGCGGCAACACCTGGGCGCCGATCTCCGGCGCCACCTTTACCACGCTGACGGTACCCTCGACCACCGCCGCGGAAAACGGGAACCAGTACGAAGCGGTCTTCACCAACGGCGCCGGCTCGGTGACCTCCAACCCGGCGACGCTGACGGTCATTCCCGGCCCCGAGTTCCAGTTCAGCG
>DASXMX010000627.1:0-10047 GCA_036495445.1 Tepidisphaeraceae bacterium | reverse complement strand
CCGTAAACCAGAAGGCGGACCCACGGCCGGGCACGCTTTCAACACCGATGTCCCCGCCCATCAGCCCGACCAACTGCCTGGCGATCGCCAGGCCCAGGCCGGTGCCGCCGTACTTGCGCGTGGTGGACGCGTCCACCTGCGAAAAGCTCTTGAAGAGGCGTCCCACCCGGTCCGGCGGAATCCCGATGCCCGTATCGGTGACGACGAACCGCAGCAGGGGCTGATCGGCGGGCGCACGCGCGTGGTCGGACGAGACGCGAATAACGACGTCGCCGTGCTCGGTGAATTTGATCGCGTCGTTGACCAGGTTGATGAGCACCTGGCGCAGGCGATCGGGGTCGCCGTGGACCCGGCGCGGCAGGTCCGGATGGACGTGGCAGCCGAACTACAGCCCCTTGGCCGCGGCCTTGGGCGCGAGCATCTCAACGACGTCCTCAACGGCGGCGTTCAGGTCGAAATCGACGCAGCTCAGTTCCATCCTGCCTGCCTCGACCTTCGTCGCGACATCTGACGGGGTAAGACCATGGGACCCAAATTGTTAGTTGGCATCGATCTTCCGCTCGACGCGTCCCAATCGTTCGCGGTGATCGTTGAGGAGATCGCCCTTGCGTTGGAAAGCCGCGGGATGACGTTCACGCCAGGGGCAAATGGGGCGTTGACGGATGGGGACGGGACGATCGGGCGGGTCGACGGGGGCGGCTGGTCGTCTTCGGCTCTGACCCCGCACTCCGCGGCACCCCCGCCGCCCCGGAGCCGATCGCCTCGAGGCTGCGCTTCTACGACGACGACCAGTTCACGCGGCTCGCACGGGACGCGGGCTTTGCCGACGCCAAGGTGATCCGCCGCGACCTGCTCCCCTTCGCCCGCGAAGCCGGCGTGCCGGAGGAGCACCTGCCCCTGTTCGCCGGCAACGGTGCGCCGTTCCTCGTCGCGGCGAAATCGGAGTATGCTGTCTGAGTAATCCATTCCCGGCGTGCGATCGGTATCGCACCTGTCTTAACGAGAGAGGTCGCCCATGAAGTTCGATTGGTATACCAAGGCCGTGCTGACGTTGATCGCCGTTGGCCTGTGTGCGCTTGCCTTGGGCCGGACGTCTCTTGTCGCCCCCGCAGCCGCGGCACCCGCAGTGGCCGACACGCCGACCGCCCCGCCCGCGGTGGCGGCGCTGCGGCAGGAGCGCCTCGCCACCCTGCGGGAGGCCCGCGACACTGCCGACGAGCTGTTCGCCGGCGGGACAGGCACGTTTGAACACGTGCAGCAGGTTCACCGACTGCTGCTCGATGCGGAACTGGCGATGGCGGCCACGCCGAAGGCACGGGCCGAGATCCTGGACAACGCCATCAAGGTTGCGCGAAAGCAAGAGGCCCTCTCCCAAAAGCGCGTGGCCGCCGGCGTGGCGACGACGCTGGAAACGCTGGAAGCCAAGGCCTATCGGCTCGGGTTGGAAATCCGGCTGGCCGAGGAAGGGGCGGAGCGGGGACAGGGGAAGTAGCGTGTTACTTGATCAGCCGAAACCCCTCGGAGTGGAATTGCTCCTGGCAGACCTGCCGCCGGAAGCCCGGCAGCGCATTTGGCGCAGGTCGCTCAGGGCCGCATCCATTCACTGGCGATCCAACCTGTGTGGCATCGGCTTGTTCATCCTTCTGTTCGCTGTGTCGGACGGGCTCCATCGCTTCCCGCCGACAATACTGGTCCTCGGCTTTGCCCTCCTCATGGTGGCCGTCCTTGAAGTTCGAACGGCGGCAAAGCAGCTCACCCGACATGTGCGACGCGAACTTGCCCGATTGGGCCGGTGCGCGGGATGCGGCTACGACGTTCGCCGGACCGCGGGGACCTGCCCTGAGTGCGGATCGCCGGTGTGATCGCGGCAGGTTGCTCCTTCTTCGTGCGTGAATACGGCGAGCAAGCTCGCCGGCTACACGGGTTCGTTGATGAGTCGAGCCCCTGTCGGGGAAGAGATCCGCCGCATGACCCGCCGACCGCTCATCCTCGCCTCGGCGCTGTCGTTGCTCTTGTGCATCGCGTTGGCGGCGATGTGGGTGTGGAGCTGCTTCAGTTACGACGTGCTTCATCACGGCACCGGGTTGTACCAAGACGGGCCGGAACGGGTGGTCAAGGACTGGTACGTGGAAACGGCAGCCGGGTCGCTCGACGTCAAGCATTACCAGGCCCGCGCGGGGTTTGGCAAGATTGGGAACGTGACCCCCGCGGGATGGCAGTGGACGATGGGGGATTCGAGGTTCGTCTGGCGGCCCCAGTCAAGTCGGCTCGGATTCGCATTCCACGCCGAACGCTTCCCGCTCATCGGGATCAACTACCACCGCGTCATGTTCCTGCGGCTCCCGTTTTGGGCGTTGGTCGCCCTCACCGGCGCCGGGTCGATGCTGTCGTACTTATTCGTTCACCGCGCCACGATCCGCCTCCGGCGTGCCAGCAAATTGTGCGTCCGATGTGGTTACGACCTGCGTGCAACGCCGGACCGTTGCCCCGAATGTGGGACGCCGGTGCGAGTGAACTCGGAGGCGAAGGCATGATC
Organism: Tepidisphaeraceae bacterium; assembly: GCA_036495445.1. Classification (GTDB taxonomy): domain Bacteria; phylum Planctomycetota; class Phycisphaerae; order Tepidisphaerales; family Tepidisphaeraceae; genus DASXMX01. The sequence continues at coordinate 7,511 of DASXMX010000627.1, read as the reverse complement.
CGCCGATTGGTCACCTTCGCGTCCGGGATGTCGCTCCTGCTGTGCGTAACCTTGGCGGCGTTGTGGGTCCGGTCGGAGGTGAGTTCCGACTTGCTCACGTATCACGGATGGCGGCACAATTATGACGCGGTATCGCAGCCGGGCCGCCTCGTCCTCGGGATCGCGCCGAGCGATGTGTCACGCTCGGCGCGGATGCTCCACTACCTCGAATACGACCCGAGTCTTGCTCACGCCGTCCTCGATCCGCAATGGATCGCGCAACTGAAACGGGACGCGACGCCCCACTGGCAATTTGCCAGCGGCTCGGCGCAGGCGGGCGGATACTATTCATCACTCAAGCCGGGTCTCTGGGAGGCCCTGGGCGTTGGCGTCGCCTCGTGCGAGTCGTTTGGCGATACGGGCCGAATCGGCACATGGCTCGTGGCCCCTTATTGGCTCCTCGTCGGCCTTACCGCGATTGCGCCTCTGTGCGCATTGATGCGACGCCGACGCGCGGCTCGTCGGCGTCCATCGGGCGTCTGCACCACCTGCGGCTACGACCTGCGAGCCAGCAAGGAGCGATGCCCCGAATGCGGGACGCCGATTACTTCGAACGCGGAGGGGGCATGATCCACCGGCTGTTCACCCTCGCATCCGCGCTGTCGCTGCTGCTCGGGCTGGCGGTCGGGACGCTCTGGGCGGCTGCGCGGGATCGCCCGCTGGCGTTCGAGTTCGTCGGGCCAGGCGGGTCGCTGTGGGAGGCGGCGGTCCGAAACGACCGGGTTTATCTGGATACGTCTCCGCAGTTGCGGCTGGACGAGAGCCCACGCGCCAACGCTTCGAAGCACTGGACGAAGCTGGCCCGCCGGTGGCAGCCCTATTCAGACATGTACAAGGCCCGAAGCGAGGACCGGATCAGCCGACAGGAATGGGAACGATTCCAAACGGCGTAGGAGCCGTACGCGCAGCGGCTCCGGGATGACCAGCTTGCGAGCACGAACTGGAACGCTTCGTACCACCCCACGGTGCGGCCTCTTGTCCTTCACACGCTTCGCTGCGGAAGCATCGTCGGCGGGGCCGCCGTTCTGCCCCTGGCATGGGCAGCATGGATGCTGATTCGCCACCGGGGGAGAATCGATCGACTTCGGCGCGATTGCTGTGTCGTTTGCGGATACGATCTCCGGGCGAGCAAGGAACGGTGCCCGGAATGTGGGACGCCGATCCCGGCGAACGTGGGAACAACTCCATGATTCCCCGACTGCGTGAGCGCGGTGTTCGAACCAAAACGGACGGTGCAAGCACTCCCGGATTTGGCAGCGGACTCCATGAAACCCGTGGGGCCTTGCACCCTCGGTTCCGGGACCACCCGATTCGCAGATCCGCTCTTATCGTCGCATCGGTGGTCTCGCTGCTGCTTTGCATCGCGACGGTTGTCCTTTGGGCTCGAAGCTACTGGCACGGCGACATGCTCACGTTGCTGCGACGAGGCGCCACGGAGCCGCGGGTCGCGCAATACAGCGTTTACAGCGGCCGGGGCCTGATCTATCTGTCAAAGTTCACATACCTGTTCGGCACGGTTGAATCGGCGACGCGCTTCGGTCCTCACTCCGGCTATTCCGTCGGCAGCATCGACCCGACCGACGTGAAATTGGATGGCCGCGGCGTGCTCGTCGCGCGGTTCGGGAGCCAGCCGTCGGCCGGGCTTGCATACGCGATCATTCCCGATTGGTGGATCGCGTTGGCCCTGTTCCTGCCCTGCCTGATCTGGCTCGTCCGATCGTCCTTGCGGCGCAGGCGGCGACGTTCCAGAGCCGCCGCGGGGTGCTGCCCCGCGTGCGGATACGATCTCCGCGCCAGCGCGGACCGATGCCCCGAATGTGGGGCGCCGCTCGGCTCGAAAGTGGAGAAGCGAGCATGACCCGGCGACTGTCGGCCCCTGCCTTCGTGCTGTCGCTGCCGCTTTGCGTGGTAACGGCTGCGCTCTGGGTGCGAAGTTGCCTCACGCCTTGTTTGCCTTCGGTAGATGGCGAGACTTCATCCATCTGTGTCGCGCACGGGAAGCTCATCTTCTACCGCCATCCGGTCGCTTTTGCCCCGTTGGTCTATGTCACCTCCAGGGACCGGTCCGACGTGCTGTTCATCGCCGACACCGCCTTCAGGCCAAAGTGGATGGGCTTCGGAACGGGACGGGCCGCGATCATTTCGCGAGGAGCGTATCTGGGGTCGGCTCGGGCCGTTGCCGTTCCGATGGGGTTCATTTTGACGATTGAGACCACGCTGCCGCTTTGGTGCGTCTGGAGATGGCGTAGGGCGCGAATGCGGAGACGCATGGGGCTCTGTCTCGGCTGCGGATATGACCTGCGCGCCAGCAACGAGCGCTGCCCCGAATGCGGATCGGCGATACCATCGGACGACAAGGCAACGCCATGACCCGCCGCCTGTTCACCCTCTCGTCCGTGCTGAGCCTGCTGCTGTGGGTGTTCGCGGTCGTGGTTTGGCTCGATAGTTACGGACATTGGGACGCCGTGAGTTTCGGGCGGTTCAATCGGGACGCGGTCTCGTACTCGGCGATGAGCTTCAATCACCAGTTCCGGCTCGCCCGGGTGTGCAACGACTGGGGCGTGTGGGGGCAACGGGAACTGGGGTGGGAGGGGGCGGCGTATCCGCCGTCTTGGCGGGCGACGGCGGACCCGACGCGGTGGGACTGGGGCGGGACGCGCCTGGGCTTCACCGCCGGGCTCGTGACATACAAGCCGGTTCGCCCGCGGGATTTCCGCGGGTCGGCGATGATCGTCGGCATGCCGCCCTGGCTCGGGTGCGTGGCGGCGGCGGTCCTGCCGCTCTGGTGGCTCGCCCGCCGGCGCCCCCGCCGGATGCCGACGGGCGTTGCCCGCGGTGTGGGTGCAACCTGCGCCCAAGCGACCATCGATGCTCGGAAGGCGGGACCGGCGACGGGGGGAGAGGTGGCAACACACCCCACGACGCGATGAACCGGGTTAAGCCGGACATGCGGCTGGCGATCAGCGGATCGTGGCGAGCATCAGGCAGAATGCAACGACGATTACGACAGTAGTGAATGCCGCGATGCGCCATTGGATGGCCTTGTCGAGTCTGACGAACCGCCGGCGGGCGGCGAGCACGCCGAGGGCAGCCGGGATCGTGGCGATGAAGAAGGCGACCAGCATCCGCAGAATCTGCTCGCGGCCGCCGGACCCGTTCGGCCAGCCCGCAGTGGCCACCAGCCACGCGAACAGGACGCCGATCCCCGCGGCCGCGCAGGTCGCGACGGCCAGCGTGATCCACGCCCGCAGGAACGGCTCGGTGAGCCCCACCGACAGCCGCAACTCGCGCCCGCACTCGGGGCAGCGCGGCACGGTCAGCCCGCGCAGGTTGTAACGACACAGCGGGCAGAAGACGTCGCGGTCCCGGAGGAAATGCACGAGCGCCTCGGCGTCCGCATCGACGACATCCTGGCTCATGGGATTGTCCCTCGATCGAGTTCGGCGCGGAACTGTCCGCCGGCTCATCGTATCATGCGTCGCCACTCGTGCTCCCTCTCCTTTTGGAGAGCGCTGGGGTGAGGGGACGCCGGAGGAGACTACCGAACAGCAGGTGTGGCGCTCGTAATCCCCCCTCACCCCTACCCTCTCCCGGAGGCCGGGCACGACCGAGATCTCGCCCGCCCCGGCGATCGTGGACATCGGGCTCGAACTCGTCGGCCGCCGGGGCGTTCAGCAACTGCTCTGGCGGATGGCCCATCCGGACGAGCGGCGCCATGCCACGCTGCTGATCGAACCGTTGCTGATGCCGCCCGGCGCGGATCGGAAATCCGCCGCCCCCGCCGCACTCGCGGCCGCATCGGACGTATGATCCGACGACGAGATGCCGCGCTCGCGCGGTCAATGGGTTTGGAAGCCCAACCCCCGCTGCCAAGGACGGCCGGTTCACCCCGAGTGAACGCCCCCGGGCAATAACGTGGGAATCCCTTGGAGTTGAGGCACCTGACTCAATTCCCAGGGATTTATCGAGATAATTTAGTGATATTCCATGGAAATTCTGTTGAAAGTTTCTCTGGACGCGGTGTTTTCGATGGAAGTTCATGTCTTCTTGCGAAGGAGCACTGTAATGAGTGCGCGCCCCACCTCATGGGTGACCTCGTCCGCCGCGTCCGCCCGCCTCGCGGTCCGTAACGACCGAGGTTTTACGCTGGTCGAACTGCTGGTCGTGATCGGCATCATCGGCGTGCTGATCTCGATCCTCCTGCCGGCCCTGAACAAGGCCCGCGAGCAGGCGCAGATGATCAAGTGCCTCAGCAACCTCCGCCAGCTCGCCACCGCCACCGCGATGTACCAGAACGAGACCAAGGGCTCGTTCCCGCTGTTCAGCGCCTCCGGGAACGCGAAGAACGCGAACAGTTGGGACGGCGTGCACTGGGCCGGGGACCGGCTCTTCGACGTGCTCGGCTACTACGGCATCAAGACCTGGCAGAACCGCGTCTGCCCGTCGGTTGACGTCGCGACCGCCGCCGCGTCGATCCAGCAGGCGCACTGGGCGACTTACAAATACAACGGGATCCTCGGCGCCGGGGTGGGCGGGCAGGCCATCGGCGGGCAGTGGGTGCCCAACACCTGGAAGGTCGGCCAGATCCGCCACGCGTCCGACACCCTGCTGTTTGCCGACGGCCAGAGCATCCAGGACGAGTATTACAACCCAATCGCCCTGCACCTGGATGCGCTGTGGAGCCCCGCGAGCCCTTCGCCGACCGGGAATCCGCCGACGGAACTGGGAATGCTGGGCGAGGACTCGATGCCCGTGCACCAGATCGAGCCGATGAACGGCACGTTCAAGTCGGCCACGCACACGCTGCAAATGGAGGCCGGTTGGCTGAACATCGCGTACGTGGATGGGCACGCCGAGTCGGTCCCCGTCACCGCCGACCAGGACCCCGTGCCGATGTGGCCCAACACCAAGATCTGGCCGACTTTACCGTAATCGAACGTAACAGCCGCGTCGCTCCCGCGTACTAGAATGTATCATGAAGCGTCTGCAGGGACTGTACATCCTCGACCGCTCGGCCTTCGAGTTGGTCTACGGTCCGCAGGAGCAGCAGGACATCGCGCGGTGGGTGGAGATGGTCGCGCCGCCGCGGACGCGCCAATCGATCGCGGCCGACGCAAGCCTGCTGGCCGCGGCCGAGGTGATCTTCACCGGCTGGGGCGGGCCGCTGATCGACGAGCGGTTCCTGCAGGCCGCCCCGCGGCTCAAGGCGATCTTCCACGGCGCCGGCGCCGCCGGGCCGATCCTCACCGACGCGGTCTGGGCTCGCGGCATCGAGGTGACAACCGCCTACGCCGCCAACGCGGTGCCGGTGGCCGAGTACACGCTGGCCACGATCCTGTTTTCGCTCAAGCACGGCTGGCAACTGGCCCGCCAGGTGCGCGAGGAGCGGGCCTTCCCCGACCGACACGGCCACGCCGGGCCGGGCTGCTATGGGAGCGCGATCGGCCTGGTCTCGATGGGGATGGTCGCGCGGACGCTGCTGCGGATGCTTGAGCCGTTTGAGCTGCGGGTGCTGGCGTACGACCCGTTCCTGACCGACGGCGAGGCGCAGGCGCTGGGCGTCGAGCGGGTGTCGCTGGATGAGTTGTTCCGAACCAGTGACGTCGTCTCGCTTCATACGCCGTTGCTTCCCGAGACCCGCGGCCTCATCACTGGCGAGCATGTCGCCTCGATGCGGCCCGGCGCGACGCTGATCAACACCGCCCGCGGCCAGATCATTCGCGAGCGCCAGATGCTGGACGTGTTGGCCCGGCGGCCCGATTTGCAGGCCGTGCTGGACGTGGCCGAGCGGGAACCGCCCGACCGGAACTCGCCGCTGTACACGCTGCCGAACGTGGTGCTGACGCCGCACCTGGCCGGCTCGATCGGCGCCGAGTGCCGGCGGATGGGCCGGTACATGGTCGACGAACTGCAACGCTACGTCAGCGGCAAGCCGCTCAAATGGGCCGTGACGCCCGAACTGGCCCGCTGGACGACTCACCGGCCGAAGACGCGACGGGCGGCACGGTTGCCCGCCTAAGTCCAGTGACACGCGCGGGGCCGCCCCGTCTTTCTCCCGCCCGATGAAGGGCACGAAAGCGACAAGACTTCGAATAATAGCGCGTCGGACCACCCCCGACGGGTTGATTCGAGATGGGAGGAAGGTACCTTGTCGATGGGGGCTTGTTATGGCCACCGTTGCCGGGCGGAGCCCGTCGCAGCGGAAAGGCATCCTGCCACAACCCGATTGGAACTCAGGAGCAGCCGACTCGTTCGGGCCGGCCGCGGGTTCGCTTCCGGTGTCGCAGCGTTCGTTGAGGCGGATTCGAGAGGGAAACGGAATGTGTTTACAGCGTCAGGTTGTGCAGATCGCCGATGGCGGCTTGAGCTGCCGCGGGTCAAAACGGGTGCGTGCCGCCTTGGCGGCGGCGGTGGGCGGGATGCTGCTGTGCCCGGCATTCGGGACACAGCCGGCACGCGCGAACACCGCGGATAACGTCGTCAGCGGCAACACGGACCTGACCTCGTCAGGCAGTTACTCGGCGGGCTCGCCGGGCGCCGGCAGCGACATGACGTTCTCCGGCTCGTATTCGTCGACGACGTTCTCCGATGCCAACGGTTTCAACCTGAACATCGGCACCTTGGACGACCTGGACGCCACGCAATCCCTGACGATCCAGAACGGCACGGCCTCGACAACCGGCGCGCTGACGCTCAACGGCGGCGGGAATTCGGTCGCCCCCTCGACGTTGGACCTGCTTTACGTCGCCTCGGGCGGGACGATGAACATCGTGAACGGCTCCGGGACGATCACCGTCTCGCTTGCCGCATCCGGCAACCTCGACATCGCCGGGACAGCCACGATCTCGTCCGTGCTCGGCATGGGAAGCAATCAGATCACCAAGACCGGGACGGGGAACCTGACCTTGGGCGCGGCGAATAGTGGCACGGGCGGGTTCGTGATCTCCCAGGGCACCGTCACCGTCAACGGCGGCAGCAACAGCGGCAACAACGCCCTCGGCTCGGCAAACAACCTCGTCACGCTCGGCACCGGCGCCGACGCCGTCACCCTGGCCTTCACGAGTGCGGAGAGCGGGATCGCACAGAACTTCGTGATCGGCGGCACCGGCGCGGATTCGATCACGAACTCCAGCAGCAACACCAGCGGCGTCGTCTTCAGCGCCAGCAATACGGTGATGCTTGAAAACAACCTGACGGTCGCGGCGACGAATGCCTCGGGGCTGATCGGGTTCCGCGGCACCCTCTCGCAGCTCGGCGGCAATTTCGGCATCACGATCGGCTCGACGAATGCCGGAACGATCGATCTTCGCGGCGCCAATACCTTCACCGGTGGCGTGGCGATCGATGCGGGGACGATGTCGTTCAACCTCGGCAGCACCGGATCGGCCGGGGCGGTGACGAACGGGCCGGCGGGTACCGGCACGATCACCTTGGGCGCGGCCGGCAGCACCGCCGCGGCCACGTTGGCCGAC
>DASXMX010000626.1:0-12453 GCA_036495445.1 Tepidisphaeraceae bacterium | reverse complement strand
GCGGCGCGGGCGGCGCGGGCGCGGGCGCCGACGAGAAGCTCTCGCCGGCGATGCGGCAGTACCAGCAGTTCAAGGCGCAGCACCCGGGGTACGTGCTGTTCTTCCGGATGGGGGACTTCTACGAGATGTTCTGGGAGGACGCGAAGCTGGCGGCGAAGGTGCTGGGCGTGACGCTCACCAGCCGCAGCCGCGGCGGATTGGGGGCGGACGACGCGATCCCGATGGCGGGCGTGCCGTTCCACTCGGTCGAGGGCTACCTGCGGAAGATGATCGCCGCGGGGCACAAGGTCGCGATCTGCGAGCAGGCCGAGGACCCCGCGCTGGCTAAGGGCGTGATCAAGCGCGAGGTTGTCCGCCTGATGACGCCCGGCACGCTCACCGACGACCCGCTGCTCGACGGGCGGGCGGACAATTTCCTGGCCGCGATCGCGATGCACATCACCAAGTCCAACGGCTATCGCGCGGGGCTCGCGTGGGTCGAGCTTTCGACCGGCGCGTGTACCGCCGCCAGCGGGTCGGAAGGGCAGATGCTCGATGAGATCGCCCGTTTGCGGCCGGCGGAGATCCTCCTCCCCGAGCTTCCGTCCGGTCGCCCGCACGATATCGCGGCGCGGATCGAGCAACTCGGCATGCGTGCCGTGACGGCCCGGCCCGGCTGGCAGTTCACGCCGCACCATGCGGCCGAGCAGCTTCACCGCCAGTGGCAGGTGAAGACGGCGGGCGGGTTCGGGTTCGCGGATGACGACCCGGCGGTCCTCGCCGCCGCGGCGGTGCTCACTTATTTGGAAGAGACGCAGAAGACGGGCCTCGCCCACCTGCGGCCGCTGCGGCGGCACGTCGTCGAAGACCACCTCAGCATCGACCCGGCGAGCTGGCGCAGCCTCGAAGTCGATCGCACGATCCGATCGGGCGGCACCGAGGGTTCGCTGCTCTCGGCAATCGACCGAACGCGCACCAGCATGGGCGGCCGATTGCTGCGGCAGTGGCTCCGCACGCCGCTGTGCGATGCCGAGCACATCGCCGCCCGGCAGAACGCGATCGCGGCGCTGCTCGAGTCGCCCGCGACGCTGAAGGCGGTGGTCGAAAAACTCGAAAACGTCTGCGACATCGAGCGGATCATCGGCCGCCTGGCGGTCGGCCGGGCCAGCCCGCGGGACCTGTCGGCGCTGGCGAAATGCCTGCAGTCGCTGCCGGATCTGCTCGACAAATTGCAGACGCTTTCGGGCGCATCGGACGTGGCGCCGGAGCTGGCGGAGCTTCGGCCGTTCTGTGCGGAGCAGGCGACGTACCTAGGCGGCGCCGTGAAGGCGGACCCGCCGCCGCACCTGCGGGAGGGGGGCGTGATCGCGGACGGGTTCGATCCCGAGCTCGATCGCCTCCGCGACATCGGCTCCAACAGCCAGCAGTGGCTCGCGAAATACCAGGCGCAGCTCGCCGGCGAGAGCGGCATCGCGTCGCTGCGGGTCGGGTTCAACAAGGTCTTCGGCTACTACATCGAGGTGACCGACACGCACCGGGCCAAGGTGCCGGTCCATTGGTCGCGCAAGCAGACGGTGAAGAACGCCGAGCGGTACGTCACCGAGGAATTGAAGAAGTTCGAGGACGAGGCGCTGGGGGCGCAGGACCGGGCGATCGCGCTGGAGCAGAAGCTGTTCGAGCAGATCCGCCAGACGCTGCTGCCGCAGGTGGCGACGTTCCAGGAACTGGCCTACGGGCTGGCGCGGATCGACGTGCTCTCTTCGCTGGCCGCGTTGGCGACGGACCGGCGTTACTGCCGGCCCGTGATTACCGATGAGCGGGTGCTGGAGATCGTCGACGGCCGCCATCCCGTGCTCGACCAGCAACTCGGCAGCGAGTTCGTCGCCAACGACACGCACTTCGGCCCGGACGACTCGTTGAGCCTGATCACCGGCCCGAACATGGCCGGCAAGAGCACCTACATCCGCCAGGTGGCGCTGATCGCGCTGATGGCGCAGATCGGCAGCTACGTGCCCGCGAAGAGCGTGACGCTCGGCCTGGTCGATCGCCTCTTCACGCGGATCGGCGCCAGCGACGAACTGCACTCGGGCCAGTCGACGTTCATGGTCGAGATGACCGAGACGGCCAACATCCTGAACAACGCGACGCCGCGGAGTTTGGTGATTCTCGACGAGATCGGCCGGGGTACGAGCACGCTGGACGGCCTGAGCCTCGCGTGGGCGATCGCCGAGCACATCGCCGCGAGCGCCCGCTGCCGGACGCTGTTCGCGACGCACTATCACGAGCTGACGGATTTGGCGCAGCGGTTTAAGGGTGTTCGAAATTTGAACGTGGCGGTGCGCGAGTGGGAGGACCAGGTGGTCTTCCTGCACCGGATCGTGGAGGGCGGGACGGACCGATCGTATGGCATCCACGTGGCCCGACTGGCGGGCGTCCCCAAGCCCGTACTCGAACGCGCCCGCCAGCTCCTGTCGGAACTGGCCGTCCACCACGTCGGCCACAACCGCGCCGCCCGCAACCGCAAAAACGACGATGAGATGCAGCTCCCGCTGTTCACCGATCCGGCCCAGGAACTGATCAAGACCCTCACAACGGTGGACCTCGATCAGCTCACGCCCGTTCAGGCGTTCGATCTGCTGCGGCAGTGGAAGGACAAGTTCGGCCGGTGAGCCCCTGTAACCGCTGTTTGTGCTGCGTTTCAACCGATTGAGAAGCCACTCTCAAGCGCGTTGAGGATGAATTCGTGCCAGTATGCAAGCGCGCGCTCTTCAAACCGGAAGGCTTGAATGGTTGCATTGGGTGACGAAGTTGCCGATTGGAGTTCCCCCGATAACTTGGCTGCAACCCGGTTGGCGGCTACTTGTCGATCCGGATCGTTCAAGCCTTTTCTCAATGCTTCGGCAATTCTGCGCGCATCATCGGCGGTGATCTTCTGACCTTCGGCCGGATCATAATGTCCGGGCCAAGGCTCCCGAGCATCCCACTCTTCCGGCGCGCCGGTGCGAGCGGCGGTCCAACCATATTCTTCTGCAAAGGCCAGCAGGTTTGCCCAGCCGACGTTTGAGAAGAATGTTGCTTTGCCATTTTCAAATGTCACATCGATGCTCATTTCGCCCTCCGAGGACCGACACGGTCCGGCTCCGATGTTCTGTGGTCGGAAACTGAACTTGAGGGTGGGCGTCGCGCGGTAAACCCTCACCCCACCCCTCTCCCGGAGTACCGGGAGAGGGAGAAAATGCGCTCACACGTCAAACCGGATGCCCTGCGCGAGCGGTAAATCCTTGGAATAGTTGATCGTGTTCGTGGCGCGGCGCATGTAGGCCTTCCACGAGTCGGAGCCGGACTCGCGGCCGCCGCCGGTGGCTTTTTCGCCGCCGAAGGCGCCGCCGATTTCGGCGCCGCTGGTGCCGATGTTGACGTTGGCGATGCCGCAGTCGCTGCCGGCGGGGGAGAGGAAGAGCTCCGCCTCGCGCAGGTCGCTGGTGAAGATGGCGGAGGAGAGGCCCTGGGGGACGTTGTTGTGGATCGCGATCGCCTGGTCGAGCGTGTCGTAGCCGAGGACGTAAAGGATGGGGGCGAAGGTTTCCTCCTGCACGATCGGGGCGTCGGCGGGGATCTCGACGAGGGCGGGGCGGACGTAGAACCCGCCGGGCGGGACGTTGTCGGTGACGCGCTGGCCGCCGTGGACGGTGCCACCTTGGGAACGGGCGGCGTCGAGCGCCCGTTGCATCGCATGGAACGCGTTCTCGTCGATCAGCGGGCCGACGAGGACGCCCTCATCGAGCGGGTTGCCGACCCGCAGCCGGGAGAAAATCGCGGTGAGCCGGTCGGTCACCTTCCGGCGGATCGACTCGTGGACGATCAGTCGCCGCAGGGTAGTGCATCGCTGCCCGCACGTGCCCGCGGCGGCGAACGTGATCGCGCGGATCGCGAGTTCCAAATCCGCGGAAGGAGCGAGGATCATCCCGTTGTTCCCGCCCAGTTCGAGCAGGCATCGGCCGAGCCGCTTCGCAACAGTCTGGGCGACGGCCCGGCCCATTCGCGTCGATCCCGTCGCGGAAATCAGGGGGAGTTTCTCGGAGTTGGCGAGCAGTTCGCCGGTGCTCGGCCCATCGCCCACGACGACGCTGCAGACGCCGTCGGGGATGTCGGGTATCTCGCTCATTACGTCCGCGACGAGCTTCTGGCAGGCGAGGGCGGTGAGCGGCGTCTTTTCCGACGGCTTCCAGACGACCGTGTCGCCGCAGACGAGGGCGAGCATGGCGTTCCACGCCCAGACGGCGACGGGGAAGTTGAAGGCGGTGATCACACCGATCGGGCCCAGCGGCAGCCACTGTTCCATCATGCGATGGCCGGGCCGCTCGCTGGCGATCGTGAGGCCGTAAAGCTGGCGGGCGAGGCCGACGGCAAAGTCGCAGACGTCGATCATCTCCTGCACTTCGCCCAGCGCCTCCTGGGTGATCTTGCCGGCTTCCCAGGAAACCAGCGCGGCGAGATCGGCCTTGCGCTCGCGGAGCTTGTTCCCGAGCCGGCGGACGAATTCGCCCCGCTTGGGCGCGGGAACGAGACGCCAGATTTTGAACGCTTCGGTTGCAGAGTCGATTGCGCGATGCACATCGTCGGGTGACGCGGTGCGGATTTCGGCGAGCGTGCTCCCGTCGATCGGGGAGCGGACGGGAAGCGGGCTCCCGGACGTTTCGAGAAAACGACGCCCCACGGCGGCGCCGTGGGCTTTGGCGGGGAGGTTCAAGCGAGAAAGGACGTCATCTCGCATACGTCATACCTCGATCTTGGCGCCGGACTTGATCGCCAGGTCCGGCGCGGTGCAGGCGTAGCACTTGCCGAACCGGTTCGCGAGGAAGTCGTTGAAGTTGACCTGCTCCTGGCGGACGAACCCTTGGGTCGGCAAGCGGCCGTCGAAGAACAGGTCGAGCACGGCGCACAGGCTGCCGGCGGTGGTGATCTGGATCGCGCTCCACTGCTCGCCGAAGCAGACGCCGTGATAGATCTTTCGCGCGTCGGTGGTCTGGATCAATCGCCCGTGCTTCCACCCGGTGACCGTGCAAAAAATGAGCACCACGTCCTGCACGGTGATCGGGATGGCGTTCTCCAGCACATCCTTGAGCAGCGCCCGGCGGTCGTTGAGGCGCAGCTCGTTCATGAGGAAGGCGATCAGGTCGCGGTGCCCGCGGTAGCGGATCGTCTTGTAGTCGAGGGTGCGGGCCTGGCCAGCCAGCGTCTCGGCGAGCGTGCCGACGCCGCCGGAGGTGTTGAACGCTTCGTAGTCGATGCCGTCGAGGGAGAAGTGTTCGAGCCCTTCGAGGGGGAGCACCTCGATCAGCCGGCCCTCGCGGACGGCCTCGCACGGGTTGCCGTACTCGTTGATGAGCCCATCGGTGGACCAGGTGAGGTTGTACTTCATCTCGTTGGTCGGGAACTGCGGGAGCGCGCCGACGCGCATCCGGACCTCGTCCAGTCGCTCGAAGCCTTGCGCGAGGGAATGGGCCGCGATCGAGACGAATCCCGGCGCGAGACCGCACTGCGGGATGAAGACCTGGCCCGGCCTGGCGTGCTGGGCGGTCCGCCGGATGGCGGCGGTCGTGTCGCGGTCCTCGGTCAGGTCGAAGTAGCTCGCGCCGGTGTCGAGCGCCGCCTGGGCGACGGCGGGATTCAGCGCGAACGACAACGCGGAGACGACCGCTTCGCGCCCGAGCAGCGCGCGGCGGAGCGCCTCGGAATCGCCCGCGCTCAGTTGCACCGTGCTGACGTTGGCGGCCCGCTCGATGCGCGCGAGCGACGCCTCGTCGGCGTCGCCGACCAGCACGTCGTAGTCCCCCGTGTTCGACAGGAATTGCGCGATCGCGCTGCCGATCTTCCCCGCGCCCAGAAGCAGAACCCGGTGCATGAGCGTGAGCCTTCCTCTCGCGCCTGCGAGATAATTAGCAACGGCGGTGTTATAATTTATAGCACGCTACAATCGACATTGCCATCCTGTCTATCGGCCCGAATGGAGGCGGCAAGTGACCACGACGACGCAAACGCCAGGTGCCCTCAGTGAATACCAATGGGTTCCCCAGCCGAAGGCGGAGGAATTGTTCGATCGGCTGGCGAAGGAATTCCTCGCCCGCAGCCCGCTGGCCAGGAAGTTCGCCGGGCGGCTGTATAGCAGGGCGGCGGTCCGGTTCAATGATTTGATCGACTCCATCCATGCCCCGCGGTCGCTGGTCTCGACTGCGGACTTGGCCGCGGCCGGATTCGTCCGGCGGCCGGTGCCGGGCGCCGACGAACATTACGTGCAGGAGCAGGGGATCTTCCCGGCGATCGTGATCGTCGATTCCGGGCCGCTGACGGTTTATGCGAAGGTGGAATCGGTCGCGGATTACCTGGCGGTCTGGCAGAACTACGCGCCGACCGAGGGCGCCCCGCTGGCCGCGATGCGGCGGGCGTGCGTCGCCCACTCGCGCGACGCGGAAATGTGGGTGATCGAGCGGCACGGGTGGCGCGGGTTCGAGGTGCCGGAACTCCGCCCGCACGACGCGCTGGCGATCCTTGAGCACGCGGAGAACTTCCGCCTCCGCCGCCGGCACTATCACAGCGAGGAGGGGGGATTCGCCGCAACGGCGGCGGAGATCGAAGGGGCGATTGCGGACCTCGGGGTGGATCGCGCCTGCGACCTGTTCTTCGCCGCGGAGCGCGAATACTGGCAGCGGCGGAACCGGGCGGCCCGCGTGCAGAAGGCGCGGCAGGACGCCGTGGGCATCGGGTGGGCGAACCACGATCATCACACCTATCGCTCCTCGCGCGAGCACTTCGCGCGGCTGATGGCGATCTTCGAGCAACTGGGCTTCCATTGCCGCGAGCGCTTTTATGCCGGCGCACAGGCGGGGTGGGGCGCGCAGGTGCTGGAGCAGCCGAACACGGGCATTGTCATCTTCGCGGACGTCGATCTCTCGCCCGATGAATTGTTCGAAGACTTCGCCCACAACGGGCTGGCCCCGCGCGACCAACTCGGCACCGTGGGCCTCTGGTGCAAGCTGCACGGCGAGGCGTTCCTGGAAGCCGGCATGCACCACCTCGAATGCCAGTTCGCCTTCGACCCGCTCAAGCAGCAGCTCGAGGCCGAGGAGGGCGTGAAGACGATGAAGCCGTTCACGAACTTCCCCTACCTGCGGCAGGCCTTCACCGAGGGGGAGATCTGGCCCGTCCGCCACGAACGGATCGATCGCTTGTTGCAGTCGGGCCGGATCACCGCCGAGCAGGCCGCCCAGTTCCGCCAGCGCGGCGCGATCGGCTCCCACCTGGAAAACCTCGAACGCAACCAGGGCTTCAAAGGCTTCAACCAGACCGGCGTCAGCGAAATCATCGCCCGCACCGATCCACGAAAACAGGCGGCTCAACACTGATCCGCTGTCCCGGTAAAGTCAGCGGCAGATGCAGAGTTTGTCCACGAAGTGACACGAAGGAACACGAAGAAAAAAGAAGAGCTTGGGTTTTCTCTGTGCTTTCCTCTGTGTCCTCCGTGTCTCTGTGGTTAATTTCTTTTCCTAAATCGGCCGGAGGATGCATGTCGCTGGTTCGCACGGTTTCGATTGCGTCGGTGGTGGCCCTGTTTGCCGGGTATGCGTTGGGCGAGTCGGGGCATGGGGCGGTGAGCTTGAAGGAGGAGGGGAACCATGTCGCCGTCGCGATCGATGGCAAGGCGTTTACCGATTACTGGTTCGGCAAGCGGGAGGACCGGCCGTACGCGCGGCCGTTCTTCTATCCGGTCCTCGCCGCCGACGGGACGGGCGTGACGGACGACCATTATGGGCAGAAGGAACACCCGCACCACAACTCCCTCTGGGTCGGCCACGGCGAGGTGAACGGCGCCAACCACTGGGCGCTGGAGGGGACGAAGACGCCCAAGCAGCGGCACATCAAGTTCGAGAAGGTCGAGGGGAACACGATCGTCGAAGACCTCGAATGGGAGAGCAAGGACCACCAGCCGATGCTCCGCGAGCGGCGGACGCTCCAATTCGAGGCACTGTCCGATAACGCCCGCGCCATCGACTTCACCGAGGAATTCACGCCGATCAGCGGGAAGGTCACGTTCCAGGACACCAAGGAAGCGGGCATGGTCGCGGTGCGGCTCACGAAATCCATCTCCGATAACCCGACGATCACCACTGCAGCCGGGGTCCACGGGCAGGGGATGGACGCGGAGAAAGAGGCCTGGGGCAAGCCGGCCGACTGGTGCGATGAGTCGGGGCAGATCAACGGGAAGGCGTACGGCGTGGCCGTCTTCGACGACCCGCGCAACCCGCGCCATCCGACGACCTGGCACGTTCGCGCGTACGGGCTGCTGGCCGCGAACCCGTTCGGGCTGAGCTACTTCAACAAGGGCGTCGACAAGCACGCCGGGGATTTCCCGATGGAGCCGGGGAAGACGGTGACGTTTCGTTATCGCGTGATCGTCCATGAGGGCGGGGCGGATGCGGCGCACCTTGCGGAGCAGTACAGGAAATACGCTGCGGAAGTGAAGTAGTACGTGCGCGGGTTGCCAGGCGTGATCGCATGTGTTTGGGTGGCATGGACCGTTCGGTCGATCGTCCTGGAGCGTGCGACGGTTCGCCCGGTCGTAGCCGTAAGTGACCTGCGACACGGCCGCGGACGGGGCGTCGTTTTCGATCGCGGTGACGTCCTAAGGACCTTCCAACTCAAAATACTCTATTTCAATGCCCTGTGCGATTTTTGCGGCGGTCTCGGCTACATCGGCGTCCGCGTCATTGGCCAGCAGTTTCGCTGCGATCTCCCGCCTCGGCGAACCTACTGCGGCCATCCCTTCCAACGCGAGCCGGCGCACTTGCTCATCGGGGTCCAAGGCCGCGGCTAATAGCGCCATCTCAAGTACAGCGCTCCGAGCATGAAACAAGCCAAGGAGCGATGCCTTTCTCACCGCCTCCTCCGGATCGGACAGCGCCGCACGTAACAAAGCGGCGACGGCCAAGTCACTTGTGGGAAGATAGGTTCTCAGCTGTCGTGCAGCTGTCGTGCAGCTGTCGTGCGGTTCTCCTTCCGTTCCAGATACGGGGGAAACACTTTTGGCAACGTTCGCCCCTCTGAAACGCCAACTACTTCCGCGTCCACTGCATTCAGTTCGCGAACCAAACTGATTGGATCGTCATTCATCGCCTCACCTCTTTCCTTCGCTACTCGACCTCGAAATGCGAGCGCCGCAGGATATCTAATTGGCCCGGTGTTACCGTCCCGTTCCTGTATGCATTTTGTGCCCCGTACGACACAGAATTCGGGATCCAGATCCCGTCTCCAATATACTGTTCGGACCGCTTATTTTCGTTCGGGTCACCCTTTTTCCCCGTACCGGCGAACGTGCGTTCAATCCGCCAATTTGCCCTAGATCCCTCGGGCGCTCCCGGCGTTGGATCGTGAAGGCGCGCCTCATAACAGCACCCGGAGACTCCCGTCTGATCGCCTGAGGCTCTGTCCGGTCGGCCCCACAGTTTCCGCTTCGCCCTGCCGATAAGCCCTATAGCCGGCGCAGGCCGGCGCTGGTTATTGGCCCCATCAAGGGAAGCGGGACGATCATGGCCGAGAAAGCGGAAAAGAAGCCGGAATCAGTTGCTGCGCAGAGTGCCCCGGCCGACGCCGGGCACGGCGGCGCGAAGGAGAAAGCCAAGGGGGGCTTGCTCACGAAATTGCCCGTGCTGCTGGGCGGCGTGATGCTGATCGAGGGGGCCGTCCTGTTCGCCGGCTTCAAGCTGTTCGGCGCCAAGCCGGCGCCCAGCGACGCCGCGGCGCTGGCGACGGGCGACGGAACGGAGGGCTCATCCGCAGGCAAGGGGGCCGCAGCAAACGGCAAGACCGTCGAGATCCCCGTCGGCGATTACAAGGCCCTCAACCGAACCAACGGCCGGACATTTCTGTACGACATTAGCGTTTACGTCGGAACCAAGGCCGAGAACCAGCAGAAGGTGACCGACGCCTTCACCGCCTCCAAGGCCTTGATTGAAGACCGCATTCGTACGATCATTGCGGAAAGTGACCCGGACAAGCTGGGCGGCGGGTCCGAGCCCGGGCTGGAAACCCTGCGAAGGCAGATCAAGTACCAGCTCGACCGGATCGTGGGCGACGGGATCATCAACGAGGTCCTGATCCCGCGGTGCCTGCCGTTCCGCACCGAATGACCGCGGCCGCCCTCCACAAGGCGGCGCGGCCCGGATTCACAATTGAACGGCACGGCGGACACGGATGTCCGGTCGTGCGGCCGAATCGCCAAGGATGGTGAGCCATGGCTGAACAGACGCCCGATCCCGCGGCCGGCGCGACCCCGCCGCCGCAGCCCGCCGCGAACCCAACCCCCCGCGCAGAAGCATCGTCGCCGGCCGAATCCACGCCCGCCGCGCCCAGCGCCGCAGCGGGCGGTTCCGAGCCCGTCGGCCTCGACGCGCTCGATCAGGTCTCGATCGAAGAACTCCTCAAGCAAGCCAACTTTGAAGACCCCGCGGCGGCCGGTGGGGCCGCCACCCCATCGGGCGGCATTGCCGCGCCCGATGCGCCGACGTTCCAGCTTCCGGGTTTCCACCAAGCCATGCAGGAGGCGCAGGCCTCCAGCATCGAGCTGCTGCGCGACGTCGAATTGAACGTCAAGATCGAGCTGGGCCGGTCCCGCATGCTCGTCGAGGACGTGCTGAAGCTCAGCGAGGGCTCCGTCGTCGAACTGGACAAGCTGGCCGGCGACCCGGTCGACGTCTTCGTCAACGACCGCCTCGTCGCCCGCGGCGAGGTGCTGGTGCTGAACGACAACTTCTGCGTCCGCGTCAACGAGATCGTCGCGGGCGTGAAGGAAGAAGGGCTCTAACCTGCGGGGCGGCACACGATGCGACGATTTCACCCGCACGTCTGGTGTTGGATGTTCCTGCTGCTGTGCGGCAGCGGCGTCGCGGTCGGGCGGGCCGAACCGGCGCCCGCGCCGTCGCTCCCGCATACCACGCTGGGCGAGGAGCCGGTCCGCGCGACGAGCGTCGCGCCGTCGGGCGGGTCGGCGCTGCCGCCTGTGAGCGGGCAGCCCCAGGGGATGGATTACCCGCGCGTGCTCGCCGCGTTGGGCATGGTGATCGCGCTGATCATGGCCCTCCGCTGGGGCAGCCGGTTCGTCTTCCCCGCCGTGGCGGGGCGCACCGGCAGCCGGGCCATCGAGGTCGTCTCCCGCTCGGCCCTCGCGCCCAAGCAACAGGTGGTTCTGTTGCGCGTCGGGCGACGGCTCGTCGTGGTGGGGGACAGCGGGTCGCAGTTGCATCCGCTGTGCGAGATCACCGACCCCGATGAAGTCGCGGAATTGATCGGCCAGTTGCGGGGCGAACGCTCGTCGCCCGGTTCGCGCGGGTTCGGCGCGATGTTCGGCCGCTCGCGGCAGAGCTTCGAACCGGCGGAGGATCCGCCGGCCGATGCGACCCAGGAACTCCGCGACGCGGAGCCGGACGAAGCCCCCGTGGCCTCCGCCCGGGAAGAACTCAACGGCCTGCGCGAGCGGGTGCGGCTACTGGCCGAACAGTTTAAATCGTAAGGACGCGCGATGAGAACGGATGCTCTCTGCGGCCGGATGAGGCGCGGGCTGGCGATGCTGTTGCTGGTATCCGCCCTGATCGGATTATCGGCCAACGCCGCTTCGGCGGCACAGGAAAATCCCATTCCGGGGCCGGTCGAGGTGTCGACCGCGTCGCCCGCGCCCGGCGCGCCTTCGGCCGCCGCGCCGATACTGCCTGGGGGCAGTTCATTCAAGCTCCCGGACCTCACCAGCCGCGAGAACTTCTCGTCGGCCATGCAGATCGTCATGCTGCTGACGGTCCTGTCGCTGGCGCCCGCGATCCTCGTGATGATGACCAGCTTCACGCGGATCATCATCGTCCTGTCGCTGCTGCGGCAGGCGCTGGGGACGCAGCAGCTTCCGCCCAACCAGGTGCTGATCGGGCTGTCGCTGTTCATGACGTTCCTGGTGATGGGGCCGACCTGGGACCGCGTGAACAACGAGGCGCTGCGGCCCTACATGGACGGGCAGATCGATCAGAAGACGGCGCTGGCAACGGCGCAGGTGCCGGTCCGCGAGTTCATGATCAAGCAGATCCGGGCGGGGGACAACGACGCCGACGTGTTCCTGTTCGCCGAGGCGGCGGGCCAGGCGCCGCCGCAGAAGTGGGACGACGTGAAGACGATGACGCTGATCCCCGCCTTCATGCTCAGCGAGCTGAAGACCGCGTTCCTGCTCGGATTTAAAATCTACTTGCCATTCCTCATCATCGACATGGTCATTTCGACGGTGCTGATCAGCATGGGGATGATGATGCTGCCGCCTGTGCTGATCTCGCTGCCCTTTAAACTGCTGCTGTTCGTGCTGGTAAACGGTTGGCACTTGATAACCGCAAGTTTAATGGGTAGTTTCATCAGATGAGATGGCGCGCCGTGCGGTGGGAGTCGCGC
>DASXMX010000625.1:0-15686 GCA_036495445.1 Tepidisphaeraceae bacterium | reverse complement strand
CAAACAGGAAGCTGAGCAGCGCGCCGACACCATAGGCGAGCGGGCCGCAGGCGATGCCCAGAATGAACGTCGCGCGCACGACGCCCGGCTGCGGGGTCGGCGTGGCGTATTCCAGTGGAAGCGGTTCGGGCATCTGGCGTTTTCGCATTGTACCCAGAGTCCCCGGGTGCGGGATCGGCGATCCGGTAGGGGCAGACCCCCGTGTCTGCCCGGTATTCTCATGTAGGGGCAGGGCCCCGTCCCTGCCCTCTTCCGCCCCCGCGATCGACTCGTCCGCCCATGCCCCAGGAAAATCGCGAGGAGCCGGCCCCCGGCCGGCGCGGTTGTCTTGGCTCCCCGCCGGAAGACACCGCAAGCGTTCAGCCAGTATCTTCTGTGGGGGACCGACGTCCGCACCGAGAGGAACGTTCAGCAAGCCCGTCTCGCTTCCGCCCCCATCGATGCCCATGGGAATGGCCCCGCGATATACTCGCTCAACGTGACCCGCGAGAGCCAATTCGATCGCCAGCGATGGACCCCGATCCCGCCGAGCGCGAGCCATTGGCCGACGAGCTGCCGCTGAGCCTCACGGCCATCGACCGCGACCCGATCGACGCCGCCGGGCTCGCCGCGGCCCGCCGCCGCGGCGCGGCGTTCGCCCGGGGCGCGATCATCGACCGCCCGGTAGATCAAGTGATCGGCCCTCTCCAACGCCGGGGCGGCCGATGGCGGCCGACGTCCTGCCCGAGGTCCATCATGGAAGCCACGCTCGACCAGGCCCGCGCCGCCAAGGACCAGGCGCTGAAGGTCTTCAGCCGCCTCGCTGACGTCGTCGGCGTCGGCATCACCCGCCTCGGCGACGGGTTCGCCGTCAAGGTCAACCTCCGCGGACCCCCACCGGCCGACGTCCCCCTCGCCCAATCCATCGCCGGCGTGCCGGTGAAGGTGGATATCGTGGGGACGATCCGGACGGGATAACGGCAGATGCCTGTTGCTCATCTCGCCACTTTGACTTCAGTATGCGCGATCGATCGCCCAGCAGACGGCGAACATCCGCGCGCCCGCGCCGCCTCCCCCAGACGCCGGCAGCCCGCGTCACGAATCCGGCCCATCTGGATCTCCCGCCGGTCCGGGTCCGCCGCGGAAATTGGGGATGTCATTGACGTCCAGAAGGAAAACGCCGATCGAATCGGCCACTTGTTTTGCGGCTCTCGTATACCCGTTACGCGCAATAACTGCGGCAAGATTGGCCCTGTAGAACGACTTTGCGGCGTGAACTTCCTGCACCGCAGAATTGCCTACCGCTTCAGCATAGAGTTTGCACTGAAAGACGGCCATCATCCCGTTACGCGATGCGATGATGTCGGCCCCTTGATCGCCGCCGCCTCCGATCCGGCGAGCGTCCCAACCCGCCTGCCGAAGCATCTCTTGGCAGAGCAATTCGAAGTCCGCTGGATCAACCACGGCGTCGGCGTGAGGGCACATCTCGGATACATGAGGCTCGACAAATTCCCCAACGCACCTCATCAGCCTTTGCACAAGTTCCCGGCCCTCCTCGCCTGCCGGAATCACTTCGAAATCCGCACCGCCGCTCCCATCCGAGCCACAATTCAGGGCAAGTCTGCGGATGTTGGCGCAGGCCACGCACCAGTTCTCCAGAGCTCTTTGGTCGAGTTTCGGGCCGACGGTCGTTGAAACAAAATACCGCAGCTCATTGAGCCAATCGTCGTAGATCACTCGACCGTACGCGTCGGAAAACACCTTTCTTCGCCGCTGAGCGAGCAACGCGGTCAGGTGGGCTGTTGCCAGCGCAATAGCCGTCGCCCGCAGCAGTTCGAATTGAATCTTCTCTTTGTCGATCGTTGTCCTTAGCTCCGCCTCCGCACGTTTGCGGCTTGCGACAAGTTGCGCGAGTTTTTCATCGAAGTACTTGCGCTTCTGCCCCAGCGCGCGCAGCCGACATTCCTCAAAGTGAGTCGCTTCCCACTGTCGAAGCTCGTCGCGCTCGCCGGGCGGCTTCGCCTGTTCCTCCGCTATGATGCGCGCCCATTCGCTCGGCGCTGCGGTTTCGCCGGTCGCTTGCTCGTTTCCCTCATGCGCGGGGCCGAGGGCTTCTCCAGTGTTGTCCACAAAGTCTCCTCAGTCTGAGCCGTCCCTTTCGCGCCGATTGTCCCGGCGCGTTCGCGCATTCACATCTGGGCCGCCGGTTGAGTGTGTTACCCACAGCCAGGGGTCGAAGTTAGCCCGCTGATCCGGTGACTTCCGTCTGCCGGTACGTTACTGACCCGGCCCGCTTCATGTTTTCCGCGGGAATACTGGTGATCATTGCGACCGTGATCTGGGCGATCACGTCGCCGTCTTCCAGAACGAAGTGGAACGGGCCGAGGTTGGCGATCTCGAGCGTCACCTTTCCGGACCAACTCGCGTGGATCGTCGGAGCCGTGAGGTGAACGAGAAGGCTGGTCCTCGCGCGCGTGCTCTTTCCGTCGATGAAGCAGATCAGGTTGGCGCCCTCTTCCGGCGTGCCGACGCGTTCCTTGGTCTGCCAGAGGAGGAATCCCTGCGGCTTGATGACGATCTGGTTGCCCCGGCGGAACACCAGGTCGTCCTTGTTGTCGGTCGGGGGCTTCAGGTACTTGGGAGCGAACTTGGAATACTCGAACCGGCCAATGCGCAATTCCATTGGCTCATGGCCATCGATCGCCTTGTCGCGCTGGAAGGCGCCGATGTCCCAGACCTTGGCCTGGTCAATGGAATCAAGGTGCAGATCGATCGAAGTGGAGTCGATTTTGTCCGGCTTCGGATCGACGATCAGCTTCCCGCACTCGATCGCCCAACGGAGATCACGATCCGACAGATACATGTTCACCCACCCTTGAAGGACGATCGATCAACTCGTCGGCGGCAACTTCCGCCGACTGGCCGTCAGGAAGCGCGACGAGCGCCCCGCCGTTTTCAGCCACTTCGATGACGCGCACCGCAACTTGGCCGTCGATCACCTGCCCGAGCGGCGGCTCGCCCTCCTCAAGCGGACGGCCGTCATTGTGCCACACGTATTGGAGCGATGCGACGCCACTACAGCCGGAGGGGAGTGTGAACAAACGTTCGTCCGAAAAACCCCCGCGGGAAATCTTGCAACGCAACGCTTTGAACCGATTGCTGCGCATCTCGCGATTCCTTCCATGACCTGCGAAGCCATGTTCACCCATTGGAAACGGCGTTCTGATCTTAGCAATGCCAATCGCAAGGCTCATTTCGCGATTCGCGTAGCGTCGGTCGCCGCACTGCTGCCCAACGGAATGGTTCGGCACGGGCGGGGGCCGAGATGGAGAAGAACAAAATGAGCAAGAACGAGCCGCTGGACTACGCGACGCCAAGACCGCCGACCCCGGCGGATCCGGAGCCCCAGCGGATCGCGCAGGCGATCCGGTTCGTGGGGTACGCGATCATCCTGCTCTCCGGCGTCATCTTCGTGGGCGTGGGGCTCTTCGCGCGCGAGCCGGTCCCCCAATTGATCGGCGGGGCCATGATGCTGTTGGCCGCCGTGGCGATCATGGTGGTCATGCTGAGCTGATGAAGCCCCGTACCACGGGCAGCGTTCCGCCCCCGTCCCGCCGACCGGCGGAGCGGTTCGGCAGGCTACGGGGCGTGCTCCCACAACCAATCCATCTCGCGGTCGAGCTGGGCCGCGGCGTCGCGGGGGAGGGGGTCGGAGTGGCCGGCGGCGGGGATGTCGATGAGGTGATGCGGGCCGGCGCAGGCGTTGATCACCCGGCGGTGGTATTCGGGCGGAATCGTCGCGTCGGCGCCGGAGCAGAGGAAGACCGCCGGGGCGTGGACGCGGGAGGCGTTGGCGAGCGAATCCAATTCAGGGGGGATCTGCCGGGACATCGGCCCGGCGATGAGCCACAGGTTCCACCAGCCGTAGTGGCCCGTGATCAGTTGCCGCAGGGGCGGCGGGTTCTGCAGGACCAGCCCCGCGACCGGCCGGCGCGCGGCCACGGCCATCGCGACCGTCGTGCCGAAGCTGCCGGCGTGGATGTAGATCGGCCGATCCCCCGCGGCCGCCCGGGCCGCGTCGTAGAAGGCCAGCGCCTCGGGCACGACGCGGTCGAGCCGCGGCGGCCCGTCCGAGCCGCCGAAGCCGGGATAGTTCATTCCCCATACTTCGACGGGCCGCCTGCCCCACGATCCCGCGACCGCCGACGTCCAGCGGTCGCCAAAGTCTCCCTTGCCGACGAAGAACAGGACGAGCGCCGCCGGCTCCCGCCCGTCGCGCGCCCCCGGCGACCGGGCCGCCGCGTATTCGATCGCACGCCCGTCCGCGTGAATCACATGGCGCGTCGCCCCCGCAAGGTCCGCCGCCGGCGGCCCGGGGCGGCCGAGGATCACGCGGTCGCACAGGCAGCCGGTCGGCACTGTCGCCAGGTACGCCGCCAGCAATGCCACGAGCGCCACCCATCGCGGCCACAGCCACCGGCTTCGTCGTCCCTCGCGCTTCATCGAACAAAAGTGTGCCATGCAACGAATCGGGCTGCCAGTGGATCGGTCCCTGAACGAGAAAGTGGACGCAAATGCTGTGTGTCAGATTACAGTCAAACATTTTGCGATGTTGTGGCAAAAACTCACTGACAAGGGCTCCCCGGCATGTCCTTCGCAGGATAGGGTTCCCCCAAAAACCAGCCGGAGAGGAGCCCGAAATGAAGCAAATGAAACTGACGGACGTGGAGGCGAAGAAATGGCCGATCCTGGAGCCGATGGAAGTGGAAGGGCTGCCGCGGCCGGTGGCCATCAGTCGGGACGTGTGCGTCGTGGGGACGCGGCCGGAGGTGGAGTTGAAGCTGCGGTCGGGGATGGTGAGCCGGACGCATGCGATGTTTGTGGCGGATCGCGACGCGATTTACCTTCGCGACCTGGCCAGCCTCAACCATACGTATGTGAACGAGCAGCCGATCCGCGAGGCCGTGGTGCACGACGGGGACGTGATCGGGCTGGGCCCGCTGTCGTTCCGATGCCGGAGCGGGTTTGACCGTGTCTCCGATGGGGCCGAGGACCATGCACCGGCCGCGGAGCTGATGTGCGTGA
Organism: Tepidisphaeraceae bacterium; assembly: GCA_036495445.1. Taxonomy (GTDB): domain Bacteria; phylum Planctomycetota; class Phycisphaerae; order Tepidisphaerales; family Tepidisphaeraceae; genus DASXMX01. The sequence goes on along the minus strand of DASXMX010000625.1, from coordinate 10,622 downwards.
ATGACGGCACGCGTGTCTCGCTGACCTCGCGCCGGAGCGTGCTGATCGGCAGCCGTGACGACTGCGACGTGGTGCTGCTCGGGCGGGGCGTCGAGCCGTCGCACGCGATCATCTTTGAGCGGGACGGCCGCCGGTACATCCGCGACCTGCGGAGCGTCTGCGGCACGTGGGTCAACAATCAGGCGGTCGGGCAGATCGAGCTGAACGACGGCGACGCAATCCGCATCGCCCAGATCGAACTCGTCTATCAGCACACGCCCGAGGCCGCGCCCGTCGAAGGCGAGCCGGAGGCGGAGCTGCCGATCGCGGATGAGGTCGTTTCGGAGAACGACGACGAGCAGGTGGAACTCGAGCTGGCCGACGGCACGGTGGACGGCATCCCCGAATCCGTCGGCCTCTCCGACTGGGACACGACGCACATCGTCGCCGAACCTTCCCAACGGTCGGCACTCGAGGAAACGGAGGAGCCCGCCTCCGCGCCCGACGACGTATCAGGCGGCGGAACGTTCTCCCACGAACCAGTCGCCGCGGTATCGGCCGCAGCGGAGCGCGACGTGATCGCGATTCGCCTGGACGACCTGTCCGAGCCGGTCGACGCCGCTCATCCCGGCCAGCAGGGCCGCCGCGACGGTGGGGAGAAGTCGCCCGACGGCCGGGGGACGTTCCATTCCGCGGCCGGCCGCCTGGGCTCGACGGCGCGTGGCCGTCCCGAGTTCGACTGAGGCGCGGCGAACGGCACGGCCCGCCGCCGGTCCGACTGACGACAGAACGTAGCAGGTTGTCTCATCGCCAGTTCATGCAGCGGGCGAGGCCTGTTGTTATGATTTGGTGCCGTCGTTTCCCCATGTCCGGTCGCCGCGTTGTCTCCTCAACCGCTGCACGCCCGGTTGTGTGTCATGTCATTCCTTGGTTTCACAATTCCTGTCGGCGGCGCACCCGAGCCCGTCATAGGCGAGTGGGCCCAACGGATCGCCGACGCGGCGGCGCGGGAAGCCGCCGTCGCTGCGTTCGAGGCGATGCGGCGCCAGCACGCCGACTGGGAACTGCGCCGCGCGACGGTTCTGGCAGTCGAGCCGACCCGGTTCCTGATTGCCGTTTTCTATCACCTTCCCGGCGTGCCCACCCACCCGTGCCCGTACCGCCTCACCTCCGTCTGCCGACGATCCGGGCGGGTGGCGGAGCTGTTCGGTCGGGAGGCGGTTCCGTACCTGCTCTCCAAATGACATCGGGTTACCCGTTCCACTCGCGGGCGTCCGCGGGGACGCCCGGCTGCGCGGGCGCGCCCCAGAGACACAGGTCGATGCCGTCGAAGGTGACGCGGACGGTTTCGGTTTCATCGGGGCTGGTGAAATCCCAGGTGTGGTAACGGGCCGGCGCTTCGGGGGTACTGGCCCGGCGGAAGGTCCAGCCGTGGAGGACCTCGCAGACGTCCCGTACGCTCATCCCTGAACGGAGCCGGTCGCCGGCGGAACACATGGCGGGGATCGTACTGCGACGGGGGTCGCGAATGATGGGAACAACATGAAGGCCCGCATTTTTTGTGGGGCAACAGCCGGGCCCCGGCGGCATGCCGCCGGGGCCCCGCGCCGTGGAGGTGGAGGACGTCTGATGTGCGGGCGGGATCACCCTCCCCGTGCGCGCCCACGGCCCGAGGGCGGGCCGGCTCCCCTGAATGCGCGACCGCATGAGGTGGTCCGGGTTCGTGTGATCCCGCAGCACTTCCCGGTCCATGGGGAAATCGCTTCGGTCGTTGTGGATATACGATTCATCGGGCGGACAGGCAAAATGCGGGCAGGGCCGGGCAACTGCACGACGACCTGATTGGGACGGTGAGGCTCCTGCAGTGCTGGCGGTAGAATCCGCGTTCATGGGAACACATTGTCTCGTGCGTCGTCTGTTTTGCGTGATCGGGTTAATCGTGTGGGTGGGATCGACGGTTCGCGCCGAGCAGGCGAAAGAGCCCGCTCACCAACCCCTGAAAGTCGCGATGTATTCGGGCGCGACCGAATACCATTCGGACGCGACGCTGGCGAAGCTCAAGGCCTACCTCGAGCACCACTACAACGTGCAATGCACGCTCAACGACGTGACCGACTGGCACACGCTGCCGGGGACGGAGCAGTTGGCGGCGTGCGACGTGATGGTCGTCTTTACCCGCCGCGTCGAGTGCCCGCCGGAGCAGGTGGAGCGGATCCGGCAGTACATGGAGTCCGGCAAGGGCGTGGTCGGGATCCGCACCGCCAGCCACGCGTTCCAGACGTGGCTGGCCTTCGACCACGAGGTGCTCGGTGGCGATTACAACAATCACGTGAAAGACGACAAGCTCGCCCGCCTGACGATCCCGGCGGGGGCAAAGGACCACCCGGTGCTGGCGGGCGTCGAGCCGTTCACGACCACGGGGAAGCTGTACAAGAACCCGCATATCGCGGCGGACGACACGGTATTGCTCAACGCGAAGACCGACACCGACGCCGAGCCCGTCGCCTGGGCGCGGATCCGGGCGGAGCACAAGGATCAGCGGGTGTTCTACACGTCGCTGGGGGTGCCGGACGACTTCGAGAATGAGAACTTCCGCCGCTTGATCGTCAACGCGATCTTCTGGACGGGCAAACGGGCGCCGGAGAAGAAGTAGTATCGATCACTTGCCCGTCGATGCTCCCGTCGTGACGTCGGTCACGCCGACCGTGAAATACCCTTCGGAAGCCTGCCCCTTGGAGAGCGTGAAGTATTGCTCCGGGACGACGTTGGAGCTGATGTCGCGGGGCGGGCAGCAGTACTTGTTGACGACCAGGACCCGGTCCCCGTTGGCGGCCGTGCCCGCGCGGACGTGGTGGCGGGCGTTGGGGGCGAACGTCACACCGATCCCTCGGCCCGCGGCCTCGGCCAGGGTCGCCCAGTCGCAGTTGTATTTGGTGGAATTGAAATCGAACGCGTCGGGTCGGGTCATCTTGGTGATGTCCACGTCGGCCGAGTCGGGCGTGGCGGTGCCGGCGGCGCGGTTGATGTTGTCCGACGGGTACCAGGACCAATACCCCTGGCGGCGCCACGAGAAGTGGTCGTCGGCGGCCGGGGCGTCGAAAATCCAGCCGAATTCCTGCACGTCGGTCGCCCCGTTGTTGGGCGCCCGGCGGTTGTTGCGCGCGTTGCCGGCAGGTTTCTCGTTGGCCTTGGTCCACTCGAGTTTGTACGAGAAAACGCCGTCGTGGAAATCGGTGTGGACGCGGCCGACGACCTCGGCCTTCGGGTCGTCGCTCAGGATCAGTTCGCCGTCCATCCGCGCCACGCCCGCCAGCGGCATCGCATACAACGCGGCGTCGTCCTGCACCTTGATCGGCGCGTCTGCGCCGTTGTGCTGGATCGTGATGTCGACGAGCTTCCCGGGATGGCGGTGCACGATCCGCCAGCCGATCTCGTTGTTTCCGTAGGTGACCGGCACGAAGTTGAGGCGCGGGAACTTGACGCCAGACAGGTTCGTCTCATCGAGCTTGGGTGCGGTGTCCGGCTCGGGCTTGAGATGCAGCTCGTACTTGACGACGTTCCCGCCATCCGCGTGATCGAAGTCGACCCGCAGGCCGTCTGCGTCCTTGAGTTGCTGCTCCGGGAGTTCAATCTTGAGGTCGCCCTGCGTGCGCGGGGCCAGGTGGGCAGTCGTCGTCCCCGACGCGACTTCCTTTCCGACCTGGATCAAATGCCACGTCGTCTTCAGCTCCGACAGGTCGGTGAACGAATAGCGGTTGGTCAGGTGGAGCGTCGCGGTCGAGCCCTCAACGTTCACCTTCGGATCGACCGCCACGGGCGCAAACGCCATCTTGATGTCGTACACGCCGGGGCGCGGATTGCGGAACGCATCCACCAGGCCCTTTACCTTCACGTCGTTGATCCCGGTCGCGGGGAAGTAGTCGTACAGTTTGGTGGGGCACTTGTCGGCCACGGCCCGGTCGACCCATTCCCAATTGAATGACCCGGGGACGTGCTCGTCCTTCCAGACTTCGCGCCAGGTCCGGTCGATCACCATCGCCCACAATTCCCATGACCCCTGGTCGGCGGCGTTACGCAACTCCCAGTCGTTCGGGTTTTCCAGGTAGGTCATGGGGAACTGGGCGCGGCGCGACTCCCTTTCGGCCTTTGCGATGTCGGCGGGGGGCGTGTAGTGCCGGTCGTCGATCTCGACGTTCCCCTCTTCCGAGTCCCGCCACGAGACCAGGCGCGGGCGCGTCGGGTCGATCTTGCGGATCTCCTCCGCCGCGAGCTTGTTGTTCTTGCCCTTCTGGTTCTCGTTCCCGACCGCCCAAATGAGGACGCAGGGGTGGTTCTTGTCGCGGCGGACCAATTCGCGGGCGTGCTGCTGGAAGGCGGGGGTGAGCTCGTCGGTGTCGGTAGGCGTCCAGCAGGCCGCCTCCTCGTCCATCACGTACATCCCCAGCTCGTCGCAGACGTCGTAGAACCCCGAGCCGTACGGGTAGTGGCTCGTGCGGATCGCGTTGACGTTGGCGGCCTTCATCATCGACACGTCCTTCCGCCAAACGTCCTCGTTGAGTGCGCTGCCGAGGTCGGCGGCCAGGTCGTGACGGCACATGCCGCAGAGCTTCACCGGCACGTTGTTGACCAGCAGGATGCCGTTGCGGATCGACACCTCGCGGATGCCGATGCGCTTCGTGACGTGCTCGATTACCTGCCCGTTGGCGTCCTTCAGGTCGACCGAAAGCGTGTAGAGATTCGGATGCTCGGCCGACCAGAGCTTCGGCGCGTCGAGATGCTGCACGAGCTCAATCTTCCCGTCGGCATCGACCGTCCCATCAACTGCAGGCTGTCCTTCAAGCTGCATCGACCCCTTCGCGCCCGCCGGTTGGGTCACCGCCAGCAGCACGCGCAGCTCGGCGTTGCCGTTCGGTTCGACCTTTGTGCGGACGGCCAGGTCCTCCAGGTGCGTCTGCGGCACCGAGAAGAGCGTGACGGGCCGATGGATGCCGCCGAGGAAGAAGTAGTCGCCCGTGTCGAGATCGACTGCCGTGGTGTTTTTGTAGACGCGGATGGCGAGCAGGTTTTTCTGCCCGAACTTGACGGCCGGCGTCAGGTCGGCCTGGAACGCGTCGTACCCGCCCTGGTGGAAATTGGCGCGTCCCTCGCTGGATTCATCGACGTTGACGGGTTGGCCGTTGAGGTAGACCTCGGCGCCGTTCTGGACGCCGTCGAAGTTCAGCTTGACCGCCCGCCCGGCCCAGTTGGCCGGGACGTCGAACTCCAGCCGGTACATCCCAATCGCGTTGTCGGGTTGGTTGTAAGTGGCCGGCGAGAACCCAGCCATCTCCCAATTGCCGGGAACCTTGAGATCCTTCCACGCGCCATCCTCGCGGTAGCTCAATTCCTGAAATGGCTCGAACTGCTTGGGCAGCACGATCGGCCACGGCTTGCCCCGATCCGCACCTTTCCGTCATACCCCCCGGCCTGCTCAAGCTTGAACCGCCACGTCCCGTCGAGCGACTTGGCGTGCTGCCCATCCGACGGGATCACGCTCGTCGCCCGGGCGACGGTCGCCTGGGCCGCGAGGGCCAACGAAAGCGAAGCAACAGGAACCCAACGACGAACGCGGCTCAGCATGGAAGCCCTCCGGGCGTCTCACAGTTTTTGGGGTGGTGGAAACAGCTTACCCCCGGAAGTGTGCCACCAATCGACGCGAAATTCAACGATGGTTATCGATAGCGATAGATTGACGTCGGCTCATTGTCGCCCGATCGCGTAGGGCGTCAGGTCGGCGTCCGGATACCGGGCCGCCACCGCGGCCAGCGTTTCTTTTGTCCAATACGCATGGCCGGGCGGGGGGAATCCGAGCATTTCGCGCTGGCGGGGGGTCGCGCGTTCGATGAACCCCTTGAGCTCCGGTTTTTCGCCGAACTGGCTGTACTGGTGGTAGCCGTTGAAGGGGCAGAGGGCCGAACGGTAGACCAGGTGTTGGGTGAACCGCGCGCCGGTCTCGGCGGTGATCTCGCCGGCCCGGTGGAACGTGCGCATGCTGAACATGAGCAGGCTGCCCGCCTCGGCCAGGATCGGCCGCTCGTGGCGGTAGAGGGCGGCCCATTTCTTCCGCGGGCGGAAGGGGGGCCAGAGGCCGGCGTCGCGGGTGTGCTCCTGCGGGACGACATACGTCGGGCCCAGCTCCTCGGCCACATCGGTGTAGTAGAGGATCAGGTTGACCTGGCGGAACGGGCCGTCGTCGCGCGGCACGACCAGCGTGTTCCCCTCGTAGTCCAGGTGCAGTGTCTGCTCGAAGGAGCCGGTGCCGGCGTACTTGGCCCAGATCGCCGACTGGCTCAGCAGGATCTCCCGCGTGCCCAACAGCCGCTCGACGGCGTCGATGAGGTCGGGGTGAACCGAGTTGTAGTTGATCGCGTCCGCGTCGAACGGGAACTCGATCTGCAAATGCTCCGGGTCGTCGAAGATCGACCCGTACCGGTGCGGCGTCATCGCCAGTTCCTGGGGCGATGGGAAATACCTCAGCATGTCCGACCGGGCCGCGGTCACCTCCTCCTGCGAGAGGAAGTCCGGGACGACGGCGTAGCCGTGCGCGATGAGGTGGTCCAGATGTTCTTGGGCGATGCGGGCCATGGTGGCGCCCCATCATTTGCGGGTGGGATGTTTGGATCAAGGTTCGAGGGAAAGGTTTGCTCCGCTTGTCGGCTTGGCGAACGAAGGGCCGTCGGCCGGAAGGATCCCTCCGGATCACGTTCCTTCGTTCGCGAAGCCGCAAGCGGCGGAACCATGGGATCGGTTATCGCGTCGGTTGCGATGCGGCGACGTTCTTGACGTCACCCCAATTGGCCTGCAGTTCTTCCGCGATCGCCATCCCCAGCCGCTCGATCGCGTCTTGCGACCCGGCGAACGGGTCCTCGCCCAGCGTGGGGTAGTAGGGTGACGTCTGCTCGAACCCGTGGCGGACCGCCAGCATCTGCCCCGTTCGAAGATCCTTCCAGGTGAAGCTCACGATGATGTGATAGAGCTGCTCCTGCGGCAGCCCCATGGTCTGCGAGCGGCTCTGCGTGAAGACGCCCACGTTGATCACCTCGCCCTCGAGGATCGTGTCCGCCTGCTCCTTGGGGACGACCTTGTAAGGCGTGCGGCTCTCGATCTGGTTGATCACCGCCTTGGTCAGGTTGAACTCCACGCCGCGGTAGTAGGTGCGGTTGATGAAGATGGGCACGGCGACCGTCTTCACGTCCTGCCGGTACAGGCCGTTCCACTTGTGCCCCGGCTCCTGCGCGAACCCGCCCCTGCCGGTGTCGGCCCATTGGTAGCCGCAGCCGGTGAGGGAAAGTGTGGCGAGCATCGTGGCGGCTACAACGCACACGCACCGCTTCATCGCGCCTCCTCCGGGTTGACGACAACCACGGGCATCGGCTGCCGCGACGCGTTGTTCTTGCGGAGTTGACGAAACACGAAAAACCAGATGAAGAAGAAAATCAGCAGCCACGGAATGAAGGGCAGGATGACGTTGTTCAGCACGTTGTTCACCGGCTCGGCCGCGATCACCGTGCCGGGGGACGACTTCTCCAGCAGGAACTGCGTGAACGCCCAGTTCGACCCCGTTCCCGGAGGAAGATAGGCGCGGAATTGATACACGATCTGGCCGCCGATGGTCACCGGCTTGGCAAGGTGCCCCGCGACCGCGTCATCGGCGACATAGACCACCGCCACGTTGCCCACGTTGAACTGCTGATAGAAATCGGACAGCGGGATGGCGGGCGATCCCGGGTTCGCTTGCTTAAGCCAGACGAACAACAGAGCCGCGACGCCCAGAAAGATCAGCCAGCCCAGGAAGCCGCGGCGTAACCGCTTTGGAGGCGGCACCGCGCCCGGCGTCAGGTAGTTCAGCGGTTCCGGCGTGGTCATGGCCGCCGCTCGCTTCCGCCCGGCGTGCCGGCGCCGCCCGCGCCGGCGGGCTGGGTGGCGGCGGCCTCGGGGTTGCTGGGCGGGGGCGGCGGGCCGGTCAATGCCGACGCCGGCAGCGTCGCCAAGGCCGCCCGCGCCAGCGTCGCCTCGTGCGAGTTGGGGTACGTCTCGATCACGTACCGGAACAGGTATGCGGCCCCCTTGGGCTGATTCGTGCGGGTGTAGAAGTCGCCGGTAACGTACGCCTTGCGGGCCAGGTCGGCGTCGATGCGGTCGATCCAGCCCGCCACGTCCGCGTCCGCCGCCAGCTCGGGGTATCGCTGTTCGATCTCGCGGAACTGCGCCCGGGCGTCGATGAGCGGCGTCGTGTCGAACCTCGGGCCGCGGAACTGCGCCAGCGACGAGAGCGCCTGCCGCAGCCGCACCTGCGGCACGTCATGGCTTCGCGGGTAGCTGCGGGCGAACGCCCCATAGGCGGCGGACGCCAGGTCGAACTGCGACGTGTTGAAGTAATAGTCCGCCGTGCGCTTCAGGGCCCGTTCCGCCAGCGGCGAGCCGGGCGAACGCTCCTGGATCCGAAACAGCATCTCAATCGCCTCGTCCGTCATCGGGACGACCCGCATCCCCAGGAACGTGTCCTTGAATCCGTTCAGGTACGCGTCGGCGATGTCGTACTGCAATTGCAGGGCGGAAAAGAACAGCCGGCTCTCCGGGTAGTTGTCCATCAACTCGTCGCAGTGATAGAACGCCCGGACGCGGTCCCCATTGACCCAATACACCTCCGCCAGCAGGAACACCCCCCGGTCCCGATCCGGGGCCTTTGGATTGGCCTTCAACCACGGCACGATCAAATCGTGAGCCGCCTTCCACTGCCCGGACTTCAGCAGCGTCTCGGCCCGGTCGAGCGTCGGGTTCGATTGCAGGCCGATTGCCGGCTGGGACGCCGGCCCAGTGAGGGCCTGCTGTGCATAGAGGGGCACGGCGTTAAACGCCAGGAGAAGAACGACCCAATGCCAGCCGCGGATCATGTGGGCGGGATTGTAGTTGCCCGCCGCCGGGAGGCAACCTTCCCCTGTGACACGGGTTTCCAACCCCGTGCGGATTCCGTTGCCGCGGCGGAAGCCCCGTGTTTGCCGAACCAACTCGAAGCGATGCGCTCTTCCGCTTTTTACGAACGAAGTCGCGGTGCTCCGCGGGGAAAGCGACAGTCGAAGGGGCGTGCGCTGGATTCGGAGGGAACTCGGCACGGGTTGGAAACCCGTGTCACGGGGCGGCGGCCCGTGCACGAGTCCCATTCGGGAGTCGCACGCGGCGATCGGCTGACGACCGTATCACTGCCGGGCGGGTCGCTCCCTCTCCAGCGTTAGCACCCAATCGTGCCCTTGTCCCGCCGGCGGGGGGCAGGTCCAGTCACCGTGATCGTCGGCTTGGATCGAGGCAAGGTTGTTCGTGTCGCCCGTTGCCGGATCAAGGAGGGTTGGCAAATAGCGAGCTTTGGCGTCCAGCCCGCGTTCGACGATCGCCCGCGGGTCGGGGACGTAGGTGATCCGCACGCCGCCGGGGATGCCGGTGGATTGGGGACCGAAGACTTCGGCTTCGGCGGTGTGGTCGATATCGCCCCAGGGCGGGTCGCCGTAACGGGCGGCAATTGCCGCCTTGGGCCAGGCGGTGTCATCGAACTCGCCAGTGTTCCATCCGTTGGCGGGCTGGGAGGCGGCACGCCAGTCGGCGTCGGTATTCACTCGAAGTGATTGGCCGTTCTCGAAACGCGCGTCAAGGCGGGCGATCAGGCCCGCCGGGTTTGCGCCGTTGGCGGGGAGGTTCTGGGCCTCGATGGCGATCACGTTCGCGCCTGGCTTGAGCAGCGGGGCGAAGTTGTCGAACTGACGGGGCGTCCGCCAGGATTCGGACTTGTCATCGGAGTTTCCAATGGCCCTCCCGTTCACCCACGCCGCGAAGCGGTCGTCGGCGGAGATGCGCAGGCTGGCGCTCTTGATGCGCGCGTCGGCAGGGACGGTGATCGTTCGACGGAAATATCGCTTGGCGGCCGGGGCGTCGCTCGCCGGATGTCCTTCGGGGAACCAGATCCAGTCACACCCGTCCAGCGTCAGGCCCGACGTCGCATATGCCGCCCATTCCGGGTGCGGCTCGAATTCCCACCAGTGGTACTGCTCGAAGAGCTTCTTGCCCAATCCCACCTGGCGCGAGCCCGGCAGGTCCATCGCCTCGTCCCACGGGATCGTGCCATAGGTCCCGCCGTGCGGCGACTTGCCGTGCGGCTGGCCCCGGCGGTTGCACTGCCAGATCCCGTTCGCCCCGTACGTGTGCCCGGCGGCGCCGTTGGTCATGCACAGCCAGAACATCCGCCGGGTCCACTCGGTCGGGAGCGAGTCGAACAGCATTTCGTAGCTCGCCTCGCCGTCGATGACGGGAAGCACGGGCTTGTCCGCGTAGGATTGCCGCACGGTCCGGACCGTCGGCGCCACGGCGTCGCGCCGGCCGTGCGGCGTCTGGAGCAGGTCGATGTCGAGCAGCGACACGTCGTCGATCGCATGCCGGGCGCTCAGCCGGCCGATGCCGGTCGGGTGGATCGTGATCGGCCGGTGGAATGGGTCCGTCTCCCGCAGATACCGCGCCACCTGCGTCCACCCCTTCACCTGCTCGCGGTCGTCATACGGGAAACCCTTGTCGAGGTAGTAGGGGAGGTTCGCCTCCCCCGCGACGCACCAGACGACCGG
>DASXMX010000624.1:0-15470 GCA_036495445.1 Tepidisphaeraceae bacterium | reverse complement strand
GCGCGATCGGGCTCGAAGTAACACCGGACGAAGCCGCCCTTGTCCTTCAGGACCTGCTTGAACTGATCGTAGCTCTCCGCCGAATGCGTGTTGGCGTCGCGGAAGGCGCGGGCCTTTTCGAACAGGGCGGTGTGGGCGGCGTTCAGCTTTTCGCGGAGCCAGGCGTCGTTCACGTCCGCCAGCTTGACGACCTGCTTCGACCCGTCGATGCGGCCCTTGAGGACGAACGACTCGGCGTCCACGTCGCGCGGGCCGACCTCCAGCCGGAACGGCACGCCGCGTTGCTCCCAGTGGAAGTGCTTTTCGCCCGGGCGGGCGTCGCGGAAGTCGGTGGTGATCCGCTGCTCGGTGGTCGGGTCGAAAAGCCAGCTCTCGATGCCGTGGCGGACGATGTGCTGCGCCTCCCGCCCGCCGGTGAAGGCGGCGATGAGCTTCGTCACGAACCCGCGGACCTTCTGCTCCTCCTCCGGCCCGCGGTAGATCGGCACGATCGCGGCGACGTCCGGCGCCACCCGCGGCGGCAGGATCAGGCCCTCGTCGTCGCTGTGGGCCATGATCAGCGCGCCGATCAATCGTGTGCTGACGCCCCAACTTGTGGTCCACGCGAACTGTTGCTGCTGGTCGCGGCCCAGGAACTTGATGTTGAACGCCTTGGAGAAGTTCTGACCCAGGTCGTGGCTGGTGCCGCACTGCAGCGCCTTGCCGTCCTGCATCAGCGCCTCGATGCAGTAGGTGACGACGGCGCCGGGGAACTTTTCGCTCTCGGTCTTCTCGCCCTTCACGACGGGGATCGCCAGCACGTTCTCGGCGAAGTCCGCGTAGACGTCGAGCATCTTCAGCGTCTCGGTCCGGCCCTCCTCGGCGGTCTCGTGGGCCGTGTGGCCTTCCTGCCAGAGGAACTCGGCCGTCCGCAGGAACAGCCGGGTGCGCAGCTCCCACCGCATCACGTTGCACCACTGGTTGATCAGCAAGGGCAGGTCGCGGTAGCTCTGCACCCACTCGGAGTACATGTGGCCGACGATCGTTTCGCTGGTGGGGCGGATGATCAGCGGTTCCTCGAGCGGGTCGCCGCCGACCTGGATTCCCTTCTCACCTTTCTCGAGCTTGTGGTGGGTGACGACGGCGCACTCCATCGCGAAGCCTTCGACGTGCTCGGCCTCTTTGGCGAGAAAGCTCATCGGGATCAGCAGGGGGAAGTAGGCGTTGACGTGCCCAGTGGCCTTGAATCGGCGGTCGAGCTGCCGCTGGATCGCCTCCCAGATCGCGTACCCCTCGGGCCGGATCGCCATGCACCCCTTGACCGGCGTGTAGTCCGCGAGCTTCGCGGCCTTGATCACGTCGAGGTACCACTGGGCATAATCCTGCGCACGGGGTTTGATGTTCTTGGCCATAGAGGGTCAACAGGGTACGCGCCGATCGCCCAAGGGCAATCCATGTGGCACAGCCGCCCTCGGCTGTGTTCGACCGAAGGTCGAAATCAGGTGTCCGCCTGTCGGCGGACCACAGCCGAGGGCGGCTGTGCCACATCAGGCGATTGTAGGTCAATCGTGATCGAGGAACGTCACCTGGAACGCGAGCTGTTCGAGCTGCACGGCCATGTCGACGGTTTGCAGTGCGACGTTGGAGGGGACCGTCAGGGAGACCGGCGCGAAGTTGAGCAGCCCGCGAACCCCGGCATCAACAAGCTGGTCGGCGACGTCCTGGGCGTTCTCCGCGGGCACGGCCATGATTGCCAGCCGGACGGAATGCTGCCCGACCATATCTGCCAGTTCCGAAAGCGGCTGGATGGTGAACCCGCCGAGCTTTCGGCCGACCTTGCTGGGATCGTTATCGAAGACGCCGACGAGTTTGAATCCCTTCATGTCGAAGCCGCGGTATCCGGCCATGGCCCGGCCGATGTTGCCGGCGCCGACGAGCACCACGCCCCAGGTCTTGTCCGTCCCGAGGATCTTGCGCAGCTCGAGGATCAGGTCCTCTACCCGGTACCCGATTCCCGGATGGCCGAACTGCCCGAAGTACGCCAGGTCCTTTCGGACCTGGGCGTCGGTCAGTCGAAGGCTCTCGCCCAGTTGCTTGCTGGAGATGGTCCGGCGGCCCTGCCGGTCGAAGGATTCGAGCTGCCGCAGGTAAAGGCTCAGCCGCCGGACGGCGGGGTTGGGGATAGACTCCGGTCGCGTCGGCTCCATGCGGCTCCTAATCCACGGGCGCGATTATTCCGACGACCTGTGAGCCGTCAAGCGATCCCCCGCGCCACGGTGACAGAACATCATCCGCTCGATATAAGATTCCGTGTATCACTTGAGCAAGGGGTCCCAAGCATGGCAAGCCAAACCGACGTCCTCCCGTCTGCCGCTGGCAACTTTCCATCGGCGTGGGAAATCAGCAAGACGGTTGAGGGATGGATGACGCGGGAGCAGGGCCTCGCGCTGTTCCGCGCCGCCCAGGCCGCGCTCCCCGGGACGCGGCTTGTCGAGATCGGCAGCCATCATGGGCGGTCGACCGTCCTCTTGGCCAAGGCAGCCCCGGCGGGCGTTTCAGTTTTGGCGGTGGACCCGTACGAGGACGTTCGATGGGGCGGTGGCACCAGCGCGTTTGACATCTTCCGCGGGAACCTCAATCGCGCGGGGGTGGCGGAACGGGTGGAAGTCTTCCGGGGAACCAGCGAGCAGGCGCTGCCGCAATACGATAAGCGGCCGATTGGAATGCTGTACATCGACGGCGCGCACGATCTGAAGTCCGTCCTGATCGACATCGACGGCTGGGAGCCATACGCAGTCGAGGGGGCCGTGGTGGCCATCCATGACGCGTTCTCCTCGACCGGCGTGACTCGGGCGATTCTGCGGCGTCATCTGTTCAGCCGTTCGTTTCGATATCTGGGCAGCGTTCGGTCCCTGGCGCTGTTTCGCCGGGAGGACCTCTCGGCGGCTTCGGCGACGATGAGCGCGTTTTGGATCGCCTGCCGACTGATGTATTTCGCGCGCAATGCTGCCGTGAAGGTGGCGCGCCGTCAGGGATGGAAATGGCCTCAACGCGCGCTTCTTCATGTGGATGCGGCGGATCCGTATTGATCTGCGTTTAACCGGTTCCGCCCGTTGAGAATGCGCGTTCCGGCAAGTCCACCACTCAAGCCCATTCCGTCTTGACACCCGCCCCGGCAACCTCTAGTGTCACCCGTTCGAGTGGTTTTGCCGCAGGGCGGCATCCATTCAATCTTCACATTCACAAGACGGAGTTTTGCCATGGCCCTCAAGGTGGGCATTAACGGGTTTGGTCGGATCGGGCGGCTGGTCTTCCGGGCGGGCGTCAAGAACCCGAACATCGAGTTCGTCGGGATCAACGACTTGGTGCCGCCGGACAACCTGGCTTATCTGCTGAAGCACGACTCGACCCACGGCCGGTTCAAGGGCACCGTCGAGGCGCGGGAGGACGGGATCGTGGTTGACGGCAAGCTCATCCCCTGCTTCTCGGTCCGCAACCCCGAGGAACTGCCCTGGGGCAAGAACCACGCCGACTACGTCGTCGAGTCGACGGGCCTCTTCACGGACATGGAAGGCGCCAGCAAGCACCTGAAGGCTGGGGCGAAGCGCGTTGTGATCTCGGCCCCGACCAAGGCGAAAGACGACGAGATCCCGACGCTGGTGATGGGCGTCAATGCGAACAAGTTCGACCCGTCGAAGCACAAGATCGTCTCGAACGCGAGCTGCACGACGAACTGTCTGGCTCCGGTGGCGAAGGTGATCGACGACAACTTCGGCCTGGCCGAAGGTCTGATGAGCACGATCCACGCCGCCACGGCGACGCAGCCGACTGTGGACGGCCCGAGCAAGAAGGACTGGCGCGGCGGCCGCGGCGCCTATCAGAACATCATCCCGGCGGCGACCGGCGCCGCCAAGGCCGTCGCACTGGCAATGCCCCAGCTCAAGGGGAAGCTGACCGGCATGGCGTTCCGCGTGCCGACACCGGACGTGTCCGTGGTTGACCTGACCTTCAAGACGGCCAAGGCGACGTCCTATAAGGACATCTGCGCCGCGATGAAGGCCGCGGCCGAGGGTCCGCTGGAAGGGATTCTGGGGTACACCGACGAGGAGGTCGTTTCGACCGACTTCCTGGGCGACGCGCGGTCGAGCATCTTCGACGCCGGCGCGGGCATCGAGCTGAACAGCAACTTCTTTAAGGTCGTCTCCTGGTACGACAACGAATGGGGCTATTCCAACCGGGTCATCGACCTCATGCTGTCGATGGCCAAGAAGGAAGGCTTCGCGAAGTAAGTTAAAGGTGGAAGATTCTCCCAACGACGCCGCTTGCGGGTTCGCGAACGAAGGGACGCCCATTCGTTTGCGAACCCGCAAGCGGCTCTCATTTTGGGACCTGCTGCCCGATTGGAGTTCCCCAGTTCGTGATGAATAATGAGAGCGCCGTTAAAGGATTGCAGCGATCCGCGAAATTGCCTACACTTCGATACCCACGTGTGGGACACGCGGGCCGGGGTCTTGAATCGCACCGGCTTCGATCAACTGGAGTGGATCCAAATGGCCGTAGCGAACGACGTACAAGTGGCTGAGAAACGGACTGCCAAGCGGGCGGAGATCTCGATCGGGCAGGCCGACGCCGTTTCCGCAGACCCTGCCGTATTGCGGGACCGCCTGCGGACGATGATGCTGATTCGTCGATTCGAAGAACGAACCTACCAAGAATATACCGATCCCCGCAAATTCCCTGATGGGAGGCAAGAACAAAAGATCGGCGGTTTCTGCCACCTCTACAGCGGCCAGGAAGCCGTCGCCGTCGGATGCGTGGCGGTGATGGATAAGGCCCGCGACTACCTGATCAGCGGCTACCGATGCCACGGGCATAGTCTTGCTCTGGGCATGACGCCCCACGCGGCCATGGCCGAGTTGTTTGGCAAGGCGACCGGCTGCTCGAAGGGGAAGGGCGGGTCGATGCACCTGTTTGACGCGGGCGACCACAATATGGGCGGCCATGGGATCGTCGGCGGCCAGCTTCCGCTGGGCGTGGGACTCGCGTTCGCCCAGAAGTACAAGAAGACGGGCGGCGTCACCTTCACGTTCATGGGCGACGGCGCGATCAACCAGGGCACCCATAACGAGTCGCTCAACCTCGCCAGCCTCTACAAGCTCCCGTGCATCTTCGTCGTCGAGAACAACGGCGTCGCGATGGGCACGCAAGTCGATCGGAGCAGTGCCGAGGCGGACCTGGCCGAGCGCGGCAGCGGCTACAACATGCCGCACTGGAACGTCGACGGAAACGACATCGACGTCGTGATCCGCGAGTTCTCCAAGGCCGTCGAACGCGGCCGGCGCGGCGACGGGCCCAGCTACATCGTCGCCAACACCTACCGGTTCCGCGGCCACTCGATGTCCGACCCGATGAAGTACCGCAAGACGGCGGAGGGCAAGTGGCGGCCCGAGGTGGAAGAGGCCCGCAAGCGCGACCCGATCGTCATCCTGCAGAATCGGATGATCGAGCAGCGCCTCATCACCGATGAGCAGATCGAGGCGATCGAAGCCGAGGTGGCTGAGGTCGTCAATCAGGCCGTCGAGCAAGCCGAAGCCGATCCGTACCCGGCCCTCGAGGATCGCTTTGACGACATCCTCGCCGAGCGGTATCCGCTTCAAAAGTAGGGGCGAACCTCGTGTTCGCCCGGCCTGTGCGGGACGATGCAATTGGCCTCGTCTGCATGGGCGAACCTTGTGTTCGCCCGATCCCCTGACAAAATGATCGCGGGTGAACACAAGGTTCACCCCTACAAATAGGAGGGCGAACACAAGGTTCGCCCCTACGATATGCCCGTAATGCAACTGCGTGAGGCGCTCCGCTCGGCGATGACCGAGGAGATGGAGCGCGATCCCAACGTGTTCCTGATGGGCGAGGAAGTGGCCGAGTACAACGGCGCCTACAAGGTGTCGGAGGGGATGCTCGACCGGTTCGGTTCCCAGCGGGTGATCGACACGCCGATCAGCGAGGCGGGCTTCGCCGGGCTGGGCGTCGGGGCGGCGATGGTGGGCTTGCGCCCGATCATCGAGTTCATGAGCTGGAGCTTCACGCTCGTCTGCCTCGACCAGATCGTCAACAACGCCGCCAACGTCCGCTACATGAGCGGCGGGCAGTTCAAGATCCCGGTCACGTTCCGGGGCGGCAACGGCATCGCGCACGGCCTGGCCGCCACGCACAGCCACCGGATGGAATCGGTGTACGCCCGCATCCCGGGCCTGATCGTCGTCACGCCCAGCACGCCGGCCGAAGCCAAGGGCCTGCTCAAGACCAGCATCCGCTGCGACGACCCGGTCATCTTCCTGGAAAACGAGAAGATGCTGAACGAGACCGGCGACGTGCCGGACGGCAGCGACTTCACGCTGCCGATCGGCGTCGCCGACGTCGAGCGGCAGGGGAAGGACGTCACTCTTCTCAGCTACGGCCGCCCGCTCGCCCGCGTCGTCCGGCCCGCCGTCGAGGCGCTGCAAAACGACCACGGCATCGACGTCGAGCTGATCAACCTCCGCACGCTCCGCCCGCTCGACACACAGACGATCGTCGAGTCGATTAAGAAGACCAACCGCTGCGTCATCGTCGACGAGGACTGGGGCTACTGCGGCATGGGCAGCGGCATCCTCTACCGCATCCAGAAGCCCGCGTTCGACCATCTCGACGCCCCGATCGAATACGTCCACAGCGACGAGATCCCGGTCCCGTACAGCCACCCGCTGGAAGAGGCGATGCTGCCGAGCGTGGATCGGATCGTCAGCGCAGTCAAAGAGGTTTGCTACCGCTAAGGAGAAGGGTTCAGGGTTCAGGGTTCGGGGTCCAGGCGCGCGAGGGAACGTCTCCTTGCCAACCTGAACCCTGAACGTGCGAACCCTGAACCCATGAAGCCATGTCAACGGAATTCAAAATGCCCCAACTCAGCGACACGATGACGGAAGGGACCGTCGTGGCGTGGCGCAAGAAGGAGGGGGACAAGGTCAAGCAGGGGGAGATCGTCGCCGAGATCGAGACCGACAAGGCGGTCATGGAGATGGAGGCGTTCGAGGGCGGGACGCTGGCCGCGGTGCTCGTTCCCGAGGGGCAGAAGGTGCCGGTCGGCGCCGCGATCGCGGTCCTGGCCACGGGGAAGGAAAACGCGGGCGAGGTGAAGAAGCAGTATCAGTCCGGAGCGAAGGCGCCGGCGCAAGCCAAAGCCCACGGCTCAGCCGTGGGCTTTCCCCCTGCGTCCAAGTCGTCCTCGTCGGCAGCGGGTGGTGGGGCCTCCGGATCCGTTGCGACCGCAGGCGCGGGTGTCGCGACGTTGGAGGCGGCCAGCAACAGCGAGATTCACGAGCCGGCATACGTGGGCCACGGTGCGACCCGCAGCCCGGCCCAAGCCGTTCCGCCCATCCCGTCTCACGGGGATGGAAACGGGAATGGCAACCGCGTTTTTGTCACTCCGCTCGCGCGGCGCATCGCGGCGGAGAAGGGGATCGACCTCCACCAACTTCGCGGCTCGGGCCCGAACGGGCGCATCGTTCAGGCCGACGTGCTCGCGTTCCAGCCCCGGGCGGCCCCCACGCCGGCGGCAGAGCGCGGCGCCGCCCCGGCTCCCGCGCGCGTCCCCGGCGCAACTGAAGTCATCCCGATGAACAAGATGCGGGCGGCGATCGCCGCCGCGCTGCAAAAATCGAAGCAGCAGATCCCGCATTTCTACGAGACGATCGACGTGGACGTGGAGGAACTCTCCGCCTTGCGCGTCCGCGTCAATGGCCAACTCGAGACGCAGAAGGTGAAGCTCTCCTTGGCCGACTTCATCGCCAAGGCGGTCTGTGTCGCCCTTCAGCGAAACCCGGCGGTGAACGCGACGTTCGACGGCACCAGCATCACGCGCCACTCGGACGTCCACCTGGGCATCGCGGTGGCGGTGGCGGACGGGCTGATCGTGCCCGTCCTCAAGCACGCCGACAAAATGGGCCTGAAGGAGCTGCGCGAGCGGACCGGCCCGCTGATCGACCGCGCCCGGGCCGGCAAGCAAAAGCAGGACGAGGTTTCCGGCGGGACGTTCACGATCAGCAGCCTCGGGAGCTTCGGGATCCGCGAGTTCGCCGCGATCATCAACCCGCCGCAGGTCGCGATCCTGGCGGTCGGCGCCGCCGAGAAGCGTGCGGTCGTCCGCAACGACCAGATCGTCGCCCGCACGATGATGTCGCTCACGCTCTCGGCCGACCACCGCGTGGTGGATGGCGCCACCGCCGCCGAGTTCCTCCGCACGCTCAAGACGCTGCTGGAGGAGCCGGGGATGATGCTGGTGTAAATCGCCCGCTGTCAGCCGCGAACGAGTCCCCCGAATTTGCAATTTGCAATTGTCAGTTTGCATTTTGCAATCTCGGATACGCGACGGGCATAACGGCGTGTCGTGCGCCCGGGCATTGGGGGCTCCGATGACCTGGCGACTTTGCCTCATCACGTTAAGCATCCTGTGCCTCGCGACGGCACTCCTCTGGTGCAGGAGCATTCGGACCGCCGACGAGCTGACGCTGCTCACGCACGCGGACACGCAGTACACGCTCGCAACGCATCCCCACGGGATTGATTTCACCGTCACGACGAATGCGCGCAGTCATCCTCTGACTTGGAACCCCATCTCGCCGGACGGATTCCCCAAGGAGGGTTGGTCGCGTTCAACCCATTCGTGGGATACCCTGATCACGCGCGAAGGGGCCGTTTCGCTGCCCCACGCCGGATACCGAAACGTGTTCATCGACTTTGACTATTCGGGATCTGTCTACCATTGGCGCTCGCCGGAGAGAAGCGTCCTCGGGCTCGGCTACCAAACGTCATCCGAGAGTTGGACGAGCTTCAAGGGCACACCGATCACGCGACGGACAACGGTTGTCGTCGTCCCGTTCTGGCTACTGATGGTTCTGCTCATGCTCCCGTGGGCCGGGCAAGCGGCCCGGTTCGCAATCCGCCGCCGCCGCATCCGCGCAAACCGTTGTGTCTCGTGCGGGTACGACCTGCGCGCGACATCGGGCAATTGCCCGGAATGTGGAACGCCCCGGCCACTTGGGCAAAGCCGTGGCGGGCGTAACGCGTCCTTCACTTGACAGGCCTCGACATTCGATTCTTCTTTGCAAATCCGACGGAATTTTCCGGCACTTCGGGCGTACTGATGGGTGCAAGTGGATATCACACAGCCCCATCGGCGGCAAAGATTTGCCGATCGTGCTCAACGAAATTGATGGGCGGGTGTATCCGGTTGCGTAGGTCACGAGGTCCCCGGCGGAGGCGGTCCGACCGGGCGGTACACGCCTCGTCCAATCGTCCGCCCCGCACCGCGGGGCCAGAGGAGACTCCGTATGCGTTCCATGCGTTCGTTGGCTGCAGTTCTCGCGCTCGGCATTGCCTTTTCGGCCACCCCGTTCCTCCCGGTTGCCCACGCTGGCCAGGCCCACGCCCAGAAGGTTCAGGCGAAGAAGCGCACGGTCAAGGGCACGGTTTCCAGCGTCGACGGCGAAACCGTCGTCGTCTCGGTCACCAGCAAGAAGACCGGCGCTACCAAGGATCGCAAGATCAAGACCGACGACAAGACCAAGGTCACCGTCGATGGGAAGGAAGCCAAGCTGTCCGACCTGAAGGCCGGCCAGCAAGTCGTCATCACCCCCGGGGAGGAGAAGGGCGCCCCGGCGTCCGAAATCGCCGCCACCAGCGCCGCCGACAACGGCAAGGCGTCGGAAAAGAGCAGCAAGTAAGTTTCGCGGTCCATCCCGCGACTTCATCCACGGACCCGCCTCGCACAACCGTGCCGGGCGGGTTCGCTCGTTTGACGAGCGACCCTCCGGGTTTTGGAACCGCAGCCCAGTCGTTCGCGTCTATCCGGACATGGTCACATCGCTCCGGCCGATCTCTGTTCTCCGGGTGATCCGCGTCGCTCTGATTCTGTTAACAGGTCTCGCCGCGGCGCCGGCAACCGAACCGTCGCTTGCCCAACGGACCGCCCAGGTGATCGCCAACTGGAAGCCCAGGTTTGACGAGGCGAAGCTGCGTTACCTCGTGGCTGACGAGTTCATCCTGGCCGGCGACGGGACGAGCCGGCAGTTGGCCCGCTATCGCGACGGCACCGTTCTGGCCGCCGAGCGGGCGCTGGAGGCGACGTACTTCGATAAGCGGCCCACTGAGCCGATCGTCATTTGCCTTTTCGAATCCGAGGAGCCATACAAGCGGCTGGCGAAGGAGTGGTTCGCCGACGACGACGTCCCGCATTTCGGGTTCTACCGCCATCGCGAGCGCGTGATGTTCATGAACGTCTCGACCGGCACCGGCACGCTGGTGCACGAGTTGACCCATGCGCTGATCGCCCCCGATTTCCCAACCGTGCCGGACTGGTTCAACGAGGGCCTCGCCAGCCTCTACGAGCAATGCTCGATCTCGGGCGACACAATCACCGGTCTGCCCAACTGGCGCCTGCCGGACCTCCAGAAGGCAATCCGCGCCGATCAACTGCGGCCGCTGAAGGAGATGATCGAAGATCCCCACTTCTATCGCCGCGATCTGGTCGGCATCAATTACGCCCAGGCGCGGTACCTGATGTTCTACTTGCAGCAGAAACAGTTGCTCCGCGCGTATTACCGCCGGTTCCGGGATCATGCCCGCGATGACCCAACGGGATTACAGAGCCTGGTGGCAGTGATCGCGCCGCAGACGCTGGACGAATTCGAGAAACAGTGGCGCGCCGCGGTGCTCGAACTTCGATTCCCCTGAGCCCTGACGCGAGCCTCTAAGATTTGTTCGCGTCGCGCTCTTCCTCGCGAGCGTGGTCGTGAACCTTTTTTAGAGCGAACAGGTTTCGCAAACCGCTCAGCAGTCGCACGCCCGACGACAGCGTCGGCATGCCGGAAAACCAACGGGGCGCCCACGACTGGCGATAACGGCGGTTGGCGCTCCGCGCGACGTCGTCGCGCGTGACCACGCCGCGTTCCCTGCGGGTGGCCTTGCGAACGTATTCAACCAACGCCTCGGCCTCCTCCGGATCCCATCCTTGCCCGCAAAGATCGGCGGTGATCTGCTCCGGCGCCCGGCCGCCCGTCATTTGCTCCAGGATCCAATCCGCGCAGTGCTCCTTTGCAGAAAGGTCGTCCAACACGTGTCCGAGCGGGTCGTCCCGCGCTCTGCTCGAACGGGCAAGCGGATTCGTAGGGTCCGCGCCACGCCAGGACGGCCGCGAGTGGGCTGAAAACAACATTCCGTCGCCTCATCGGGACTTCGCGGTTATCCTTTACTTCATCACTTTCAGCGGGAGCGAGGACATGACCAACCAATCGATCGTACTGACCACCCTCGTCGCAGGTTGCCTCGGCATCGCCGGGATCACCCGCGCGGCCGACACATGGAAACCGGCGGACGGGCCGTTGAAGACGCGGTGGGCAAAGGACGTCTCGCCGACCAACGCGCTGCCCGAATACCCACGCCCGCAAATGGTGCGAAAGGACTGGCAGAACCTGAACGGGTTGTGGCAGTTCCAAGCCGCCCAGGCGGACGAGGCGCCGCCGTTCGGGAAGGATCTCAAGGAGCAGATCCTCGTCCCGTATCCGGTGGAGTCGTCTTTGTCCGGCGTCATGCGGCACGAGAACCGGATGTGGTACCGGCGGACGTTCGACGTGCCCGCCGACTGGAAAGGGCGGCACGTGCTGCTCCACTTCGATGCGGTCGACTGGGAGGCGACAGTCTATCTCAACGGCAAAAAGCTCGCCGCCCATCGCGGCGGGTACGATGCGTTCGGCTTTGATATCACCGGGTTCCTCAAGTCCGACGGCCCGCAGGAACTGGTCGTCGGGGTCTATGATCCGACCGACGAGAAGGATGCCAAGGGCGATCCCGCCGCCGGCAACCAGCCGCGGGGGAAGCAGGTGACCAAGCCCAAAGGCATCTTCTACACGCCCACATCCGGCATCTGGCAGACCGTCTGGATCGAGCCGGTGGATCCCGCGTTCATCGAAGGCTTGCAGATCGTGCCGGACGTGGACGGCCAGAAGGTGCAGATCACCGTCAACGCGCAGAACGCTGGTCACGGGGCACAGATCACCGCGGATGCGCGCTTCAGCGCAAACGACGGTGGAAACGCAACCGCCTTCAGCGCGAGCGTCACCGGCCCGGCGGGCAAGCCGCTGACGATTCCGGTCCCCAACGCGCAACTCTGGTCGCCCGATCACCCGAACCTCTATTCGTTGCACGTCAAGCTCGATGCGAAGGGGAAGACCACCGACGAGGTCGACAGTTATTTCGCGATGCGGAAGGTCTCGATCGGTAAGGACGACGCCGGCTTCACCCGCATCCTGCTCAACAACAAGTTCGTCTTCCAGGTCGGCCCGCTCGACCAGGGGTTCTGGCCTGACGGGATCTACACGGCGCCGACCGACGCCGCCCTCCGATCCGACATCGAGCAGGAGAAGAAGCTCGGCTTCAACATGGTCCGCAAGCACGTGAAGGTCGAGCCGGAGCGGTGGTACTACTGGACCGACAAGCTTGGGTTGCTGGTCTGGCAGGACATGCCCTCGGGCGACAATCGCACGCCTGAGAGCTTGCAGCAGTTCGAGCATGAGCTCGACCGCCTGGTCCAGGGCCGCGGCAATCACCCGTCGATCATCATGTGGGTTGTCTTCAACGAAGGATGGGGCGAGAGGAAAGCGGACGTCGCCCACTTCGTCGAGCACGTGAAGAAGGTCGATCCCACCCGCCTCGCAGACGACGCCAGCGGCTGGACGGACAAGGGCGTGGGCGACGTCATGGACATGCACCACTATCCCGACCCCGCCATGCCCAAGCCCGAGGAGAACCGCGCGGCGGTTCTGGGCGAGTTCGGCGGCCTGGGCCTGCCGATTGAAGGCCACATGTGGATGTCGAACGGGAAGAACTGGGGCTACCGGGGCATGCAGGATCGGCAGCAGTTGACCGACAGCTACGTGCGGATGCTCACCCGTGCCTGGGATTTGAAGGACAAGGGCCTGAGCGCCTGCGTCTACACGCAGACGACCGACGTGGAAACCGAGAGCAACGGCCTGCTCACCTACGACCGCGAGGTCGTGAAGGTCGACGCCGACCGCGCCGCCGCCGCCGCCGCAGGGGGCGGGAGCCGGTAGGACAATGCGTAAAAGGTAAAGACGCAAAACGTAAGAAGACCCTTACGTTTTGCGTCTTTACCTTTTACGCCCGTTGACTTGCCAAACTCAATCGGCGCCCCCCATCACACCTCACCCATCATCGCGTCCTTGAGTTTCCCCAGCGCCTCGTGCTCGATCTGGCGCACGCGTTCGCGGGTGAGGCCGATGCGCTGGCCGATTTCCTTCAGCGTCATCGGATCCTCGCCTTCGAGCCCGTAGCGGAGCTTGAGGATCTTGGCGGCCCGCTCGTCGATGCTCTCCAGCAGCTCGCCGAGTTGGCGCAGCTCGTCGTTGTCCGAGACCTTCACGTCGGGCGTCGGGTTGTTGGTGTCGGCGACGAGTTCGTTGATCGTCAGCTCGCCGTCGTCGCTGCCCGACTGGGTGGGGGAGCTGTAGGCCTTGACCGCCTTGCGGATGATCTTGAGCTTCTTGGGCGACAGCTTCATGTGGGCCGACAGCTCGTCGGTCGTCGGCATGCGGCCGAGCCGGTCCTCCAGCTCGCGCATCGCGATCTTCAGCTTGCTCATCATCTCGACCATATAGGCCGGGATGTGGATCGGCTGCACGCTGTTGATCAGCGCTCGCTTGATCCCCTGCTTGATCCACCACGAGGCGTAGGTGCTGAACCGGCAGCCGTTCTCCGGGTCGAAGCCTTCGACGGCCTTAAGCAGTCCGATATTCCCCTCCTCGATGAGGTCGGGGAGGCTCAGCCCGCGGTTCATGTAGTGCTTGGCGATGTTGACCACCAGGCGGAGGTTGGAGCGGACCATCCGCTCGCGCGCCTCGGGGTCGTTGTGGTGAATGATCCGGCGGGCGAGGTCCTTCTCCTCCTGTGCGGTGAGGAGCTTGCACTCGTTGATCTGGCGCAGGTAAAGCTGCAACCCGGACTGGACTGCGGCGGTGGCCATAAATGCTTTCCGTTCCCTTCCAGCAGGCCGCAAGCGCTCGCCCCGGATCCCTCGCGCGCCGCGCACGTCGTCGTGCGCGCCGCACGCGAGCCGAATCACAACGACTCGCGGCCGCGCAGCGGCCTGCCGTGGTGGTATCGGCTCCCAAATCAGACTACTTTGGACGGGGGATGGACTGATGGTCAGGCGCGAGGCCCGCTTCATCGCACGTGTGTTCCCTGCGAATCACGTGTGTTCCCTGCGAATGGTGCATAATCATTTCCCGCGTCGATGCCCAAGTCAAATGGGGGAATCGATCGATCGGAGCGGCGCGTGGGGGCCGGGGAGGGGACCGTCCGGTGGCAGACGGTAGGGGACGTAACGGCTCTGACGAAGATCCCGATGTTGAGGCTTGATGGGGCTCAGTAAATCCAGGCGTTTTCGCGTAACGGCCGGACTGAAGGTTCGCCGTCCCGCCGACGGCTCGACCGCCATCGATGATACGCTCCGCATCAAACGAAAGAGGCCGCCCCTTTCGGGGCGGCCTCTTTCGTTATCTTCCGACGACAATCAGTCGTTTACCGGTCGAACTTGATGTCGCCCAGGCCGCTGGTCTGCTCGCCGCCTTCCAGGCCGCCGCGCAGGCCGCGGCGTTCGGCGCGTTCGGCGCGGGCGGATTCGCGGGCCTGCTCCTCGGCGGCCCACTGGGCGCGCTTCAGCGACAGGCCGATCTTCCGCTCGTCGCTGTCCACCCGCAGGATCTTGACCTCGACCTCCTGCCCGACCTTGAGCTGGTCCTCGGGCTTCTCGATCTTCTGGTCGCTGATCTCGCTGATGTGCAGCAGGCCTTCGAGGCCCGGCTCGAGCTCGACGAAGACGCCGAAGTTGGCGATCTTCGTGACGTGCCCGCGGACGACCATGCCGGGCCGGTAGTTGGCCGGGATGACCGTGGTCCAAGGGTCTTCCTGCATCTGCTTCAGGCCCAGCGCGATGCGCTGCTTTTCCTGGTCGACGCTGAGGACGACCGCCCGCACCGTCTCGCCCTTCTTGAGGACTTCCGACGGGTGGCCGATCTTCTTGGTCCACGACAGGTCGCTGACGTGCAGCAGCCCGTCGATCCCTTCCTCGATCTCGACGAACGCGCCGTAGTTGGCGATGTTGCGGACCTTGCCCTCCACCACCGAGCCGGGCGGGTACTTCTCGGCCACGCGCTCCCAGGGGTTCTCCTCGACTTGCTTCATGCCGAGCGAGATTTCCTGCTTGTCCTTGTTGATCTCGAGGACCTTGACCTTGACCTTCTGGTTCTGCGTGACCACTTCCGAAGGATGATTGATCCGCTTGGTCCAGGACATTTCCGAGATGTGCACCAGGCCTTCGACGCCTTCTTCCAATTTGCAGAATGCGCCGTAGGACATGATGTTAACCACTTCGGCATCATGCA
>DASXMX010000623.1:0-10444 GCA_036495445.1 Tepidisphaeraceae bacterium | reverse complement strand
GACCCGGCCGCGCTCAACCGGAGGGCCAGTCATGGCCAAGACCCTGTTCGAGCGAACCAAGCCCCACGTGAACGTCGGCACGATCGGCCACATCGACCACGGGAAGACGACGCTGACCGCCGCCCTGAGCGCCCGGTCCGCGCACCGGTTCCCGGCGGCCGTGACCGCCATCGGGTACGACGGGATCGCCCGCGGCGGCATCCGCCGCGACGCGACCAAGACCGTCACCGTGATCACGTCGCACGTGGAATACGAGTCGCCGCTGCGGCATTACGCGCACGTCGATTGCCCGGGCCACGCCGACTACATCAAAAACATGATCGTCGGCGCGGCGCAGATGGACGCGGCGGTCCTCGTCGCCAGCGCCGCGGACGGGCCGATGCCGCAGACCCGCGAGCACCTGCTGTTGGCCCGTCAGGTCGGCGTGCCAAGGGTGCTGGTGTTCCTCAACAAGGTGGACCTCGTCGATGACGCCGAGATCCTCGACCTCGTGGAGCTGGAGATGCGCGAGATGCTCGCCAAATTCGGGTTCGACCCCGAAGCGCCGGTCATCCGCGGCAGCGCCATGGCGGCGCTGCGCGCGCCGGCCGATGACGCGGCCAACCATTGCATCGACGAACTGCTGGCGGCCCTGGACGCTTACGTTCCCGACCCGCAGCGCCAGGTCGATCGCCCGTTCCTGCTCTCGGTGGAGGGCGTCCACCACATCGAGGGCCGGGGCACGGTCGCCACCGGGCGGATCGAGCGCGGGCGGGTCCGGCGCGGCGACGCCGTCGAGATCCTCGGCCTCCGCGAGCCGAGGACCGCCGTCGTGAAGGACATCGAGCAGTTCCGGCGGGCGCTCGACGAGGGCGTCGCCGGCGACGACGCGGGCCTGCTACTCCGCGGCGTCGAGCTGAGCGACGTCGAACGCGGCCAGGTGCTCGCGGCGCCCGGATCCGTCGCGACGCACACGCGGTGCGCCGCGGGAGTGTATGTGCTGACCAAGGAGGAGGGCGGCCGGCACACGCCGTTCTTCGACGGCTACCAGCCGTCGTTCTTCTTCCGCACGACCGGCGTCACCGGGACGGCCACGCTGCTCGGCGGGACCGAAATGGTCCTCCCGGGCGACACCGTCTCGATGGAAGTGACGCTCAAGAAGCCCGTCGCGATGGAAGAGCAACTGCGCTTCGCCATCCGCGAGGGCGGCCGCACCGTAGGCAGCGGCGTCGTCAGCCGGGTGCTTGAATAGCCCCGGCGGAGAGAAACGCGGAGACGCGGAGACACGGGGACGCGGAGATAGGGGGACGCGGAGAAGGGCATCGCTTTTCTTTCCCCGCGTCTCCGTGTCACCGCGTCTCCGCGTCGTCTTTCTCCCGTCTTGGCGGCTTCCGTTTCTGCGGGGGCACCCTGCTTTCCCAACTTTTATTACTTGTGAACCGAGCCACGGCGGGGCCGATCGTCGTGTCTAATGAAAGGCACGATGCGCAGCGCGTGCGTTCCACTCGCGCGGTCCGATGGCCGCTGCATGTGGCACGTGTGGAAGCGCTTGTGCGAAAGGGAGGACCTATGCGAGCGCGGACCGAACCGTGTGCGGAACCGGACCTTTGGCCTGTGAAACGAGCGGCGTTCAAGCCGTTGTTCGTGGCCGACTGGGACGACGTGACGTTCGTCCATTACGCCTTCGCGCGCTCGGCCCTCCAGCCGCTCGTCCCGTTCGAACTGGACCTGTTCGACGGCGCCGTCTACGTCAGCCTCGTCGCCTTCACCCAGCGGCGCCTCCGCCCCCGCCTCGGCGGTCGCCTGGCGGCGGCGCTCGCCGCGCCGCTGGCCAGCCACGAGTTCCTCAACGTCCGCACTTACGTCCGCCACGGCGGCGAGCGGGGGATCCACTTCCTCTGCGAGTGGATCCCCAACCGCCTCGCCACCTGGATGGGCCCGCCGCTCTACGGCCTGCCCTATCGATTGGGCCGGCTGCGGTATCGGTACGACCGCCTCGCCGGCGCCGCCCGGCACGAGGTGATCGCGCGAGGCGAGCGGCTCGCGTTCGATGCGTTCCCCGACCCGACCGAAGCGCCCGCCCCCGCACGCGCCGGCACCCTCGATGCGTTCCTGCTCGAACGCTACGTCGCGTTCACCCGCTGCCGCGGGCGCGACGCCTGCTTCCGTGTCGATCACGACCCCTGGCCCCAGCGGCGCGCGCTGGTGTGCGTGCGCGAGCACCGACTGCTGTCACAAACGGGTCTGCCTTGGGATCGTGCGAGGCTGGTCGGTGGCAACTTCTCCGAAGGGGTTCAATGCGTCGGACTCGGACCTCCGATGCGGATCGGGCGATGAGCCTTCGCGTAGCGGTCGGACCGCAGGTCCACCCGTCCGGGAACGCATTGCTGATTTCGGATTGCGGATTGGAGGACCGGCATCTCAATCCGCAATCCGCAATCCGAAATCGGCAATCTCTTCCCCTTCACCTTGTCACCCTGTCACCCCCTCACCCTGTCATCCTCAATCATGCCCCTCCACCCGATCCGCCCGCCGCTCGGGCCCCCAGTAGAACGTGACGGGGATCTGCACGTCGGGATGGAGGCTCTTGTGGACCGGGCAGGTGAGGGCCGCGGCACGGAGGCGCCGTTCGTTCTCCTCGGACAGCTTCATCGGAATCACGAGCTCGACCGTCAGCTTTCCGATCCGTCGCGTCGGCGTGGTGACCATTTCCTTGCCGACTTTGGCCGAGGCGCCTTCGAACGGGATGTTGTGCCGCTGGGCGGAGATGCCCATGGTGGTGAGCATGCAGGTGCCTAGTGCGGTGGCGACCAGGTCGGTAGGGGAGAAGGCCTCGCCCTTGCCCATGTTGTCCTTGGGGGCGTCGGTGAGGAGCGTGCTGCCCGAAGGGCCGTGCGTCGCGGTGCAGCGGAGCTGGCCGTCGTAGGTCATGCGGATTTCAACCATGATTCTGTCCGTCTCCTTTATTGTTCGGTTCGATCGGGAAGCCGCCCGGCGTGTCGAGCCGGGTGGCGGCCAGTTCGGTGTCGCGCTGCAGGTGCTTCGCGCCCCAGAGCCATAATACGCCCGCCAGCGCCATCGTCGCGGCGACGACCAGGTATGCGGCGGGCCAGCTATAGTGGCCGATCTTCCCCAGAATCGGCGGCGACGCCACGTCGCCCAGCAGGTGGATCACGAAGATGTTTAATGCGAACGCCGTCGCGCGCACCGACGGGTGCGAGACGTTGGCGAGGATCGCGTTGGACGGGCCTGTATTGAAGAAGAGAAAGAAGACGGCGATGAAGCACATGACCCACGTCCACGGGAAGGGTGCATACACCATCGCGACCACAAAGGGGCATGCGATCAGGATGCCAACCCCGGAGACCAGGAAGTACGAGCCCGAAAACCGGGAGCGGAGCTTGTCCCCCGTCCACCCTCCGGCGAGCGTCGCCAACAATCCGGCCACGACGACGATCGCGCCAAAGATCGTGTTGACCTGTCCCAAGGTGGGCGCGTGCGGACGACCGACGAAATACTTCGGGATCCAGAACGAGATCCCGCCGATCGCGAACGTCATCGCGGCCATGCCGAGCGTGGCGAGCACGTACGAAGGCGTTTTGAGCAGAACCAGGTAATCCGCCATCGACGCCTTTTTCCCGGCGTTGTGGACGCCCTGATCGCTTTGCCCGCGGGGCGGGTCCTTCATGAAGAAGCAGAGGATGCCAAGCAATAAACCCGGCGGCACGACCGCATAGAACGCCATCCTCCAACTGAAGTGCTGCGTGATCTGTCCCCCGATTACGTATCCCAGCGCGCTGCCTACCGGGATTGCGGCATAGAACCAAGAGAGGATCGACCCGCGATGTGAGACGGGATACAGGTCGGAGATGATCGTCGGGGCGGCGGGTCCGTAGCCGGCCTCGCCGATGCCGACGAAGAGTCGCGTGATCAGCAGCATCGTAAAGAACTGCGCAAGGCCCGATGCCCCGCTGGCTAAGCTCCAGGCGATGACGCTTAGCCCGATGAGCACCCAGCGGCTCATCCGGTCGGCCAGCCACCCGAGCACCGGCGCCATGACCATGTAGGAAATCATGAACGCGCTTGCCAGCACTCCCATGAGCGCCTCGGCGTTCGGGTCGCCCGGCTTGAACATGTGCTTTTGGATGTCCGGCTCGACCGCCGACAGGACGTAGCGATCGACGTAGTTGAACAGGTTGATCGCCAGCAGCAGTGTCAGCGCGCCCCGCGCGCCGGGCGCCGGCCCTCCGACCGGTGTGGGCGGCGGAGGCGTAACGTCCTCGAGCGTCGGTTCGGCCTTCGACATCGCCCGCGATGATGCCCGTCGCGAACGCCAAATGCAATCGACGTCGGACGGGTAGACATTGACGTTGCGTGAAGCTCGTGTCGCTCCCGATCGACAGTGCCCGTCCCCCGTGACACGGGTTTCCAACCCGTGCTGGCGATCTGCGAATCTCAAGACCCCCTTCAATCGCGCGGTTTTCTGCACGGGTTAAAAACCCGTGTCACGGGGAAGCCGCCCAGATGCAAAGGGACGAAAACCACAGCCGAAATTCCGAATGCTCGGCACTTGTCTCCCCGCCACCATGCATATGATCCCGACGCAACGCCGCTCTCTCGGCGCTATGGTTCAACCAACCCGAAACCCGCGGAGGTCACCATGCCCACCACGATGCGCGCCGTACAGGTCGCCCGTCCCGGCGGTCCCCTCGAACTGGTCGAGCGTCCGATCCCCGAGCCCGGCCCTGGCTGGGTGCGGATCAAAGTCCAGGCCTGCGGGATCTGCCACAGCGACTCGGTTACCAAGGACGGGCTGTACCCCGGCATCGAATACCCGCGCGTCCCCGGGCACGAGGTGATCGGCGTGATCGACGCGGTCGGCCGCGACGTGCCGCCCCGGTGGAAGGCGGGGCAGCGGGTCGGCGTCGGGTGGCACGCGTGGCACTGCTTCGACTGCGACCCCTGCCGCCGGGGCGACTTTTTCGCCTGCCGGACGGGCGTGAAGGTCACCGGCATTTCGTTCGACGGCGGCTACGCCGAGTACATGGCCGCGCCGTGGACGGCGCTCGCCGTCGTCCCCGCCGAATTGGGCTCGGCTGACGGCGCGCCGCTCATGTGCGCGGGCGTCACGACGTTCAACGCGCTCCGCAACGCCGGCGCGATGCCGGGCGACCTCGTCGCCGTTCTCGGTCTTGGCGGCTTGGGCCACTTGGGCGTTCAATACGCGGCGAAGATGGGCTTCCGCACCGTCGGCATCGCCCGCGGCAAGGACAAGGAGCCGCTCGCCCGCCAGTTCGGGGCCGTGCACTACATCGACAGCCAGGCGAGCAACCCGTCCGAGGAACTCACGAAGCTGGGCGGCGCGAAAATCGTCCTAGCCACCGTCACGCAGGGCGAAGCGATGAGCGCCACCATCGCCGGCCTCGCCCCGCACGGACGGCTGATGGTCCTCGGCGCCGCCAACAACCTTGAGGCGTCGCCGCTCGTCCTGCTCACGGGCCGCCGATCAATCGAAGGGTGGTACTCCGGCGTCTCGATCGACTCCGAGGACACCCTGAAGTTCAGCGTCCAAACCGGGGTCCGCTCGATGAACGAGTCCTACCCCCTCGACCGCGCCCCCGAAGCCTACGACCGCATGATGAGCGGAAAGGCGCGATTCCGCGTCGTACTGACGATCGGTTCGTAGGGGCGAACCTTGTGTTCGCCCAGGTAGGGGTGAACCTCGTGTTCACCCTTTTCCTGCGTTGGGTCAAGAAAGGGCGAATACAAGATTCGCCCCTACAGCGAAGGGCGAACACAAAGGTTCGCCCCTACAAAGGCATCCAATCCTCGGTCCCATCGGTTAGAATGACACCGGGGCTACGCATCGCACCACTCTCCGCGGAGGGCACCATGTCCAGTCGCGCGCAGGAGGAGTTGGACCGGTTCTTCACGCTGTCGATCGACATGCTCTGCATCGTCGGGCCGGACGGCTACTTCAAGCGCATCAACCCCGCCTGGGAGCGGACGCTCGGCTACTCGCAGGACGAACTGCTCGCCCGCCCCTACATCGAGTTCGTCCACCCCGACGACCGCGAGGCGACGACGCGCGAATCCGCGCGGCTCGCGGCGGCCGAGCCGGTCATCGCCTTCGAGAACCGCTACCGCTGCCGCGACGGGTCGTACCGCTGGCTCCTCTGGAACGCCACGCTCCACCCGGATCTCCAGCTCATCTACGCCGCCGCCCACGACGTTACCCGCCGGCGGGAGAACGAGCAGGTCTTGCTTGACGTGCAGGCGTTCCTCGACTCGGTCATCGAGAACCTGCCGATCACGATCTTCGTCAAGGAGGCCGAGGACCTGCGCTTCATCCGCTTCAACAAGGCCGGGCAGGAACTGGTCGGGCATTCGATGGAGGAACTGATCGGGAAGAATGACTACGACTTTTTCCCCAGGGACGAGGCGGCGTTCTTCCAGCAGAACGACCGTGCCGTGCTCGCCAGCGGCGAAATGGTCGACATCCCCGAGGAGCCGATGGACACGCCCACCCGCGGCGTGCGCTACCTGCACACCAAGAAGATCCCGATCCTCGACAGCCTCGGCCGCCCGCGCTATCTCGTCGGCATCTCCGAGGACATCACCGACCGCAAGCGGGCCGACGAGCAGTTGCGCGAGCAGAACGTCCGCCTGCAGGAGCTCGCCCGGGCCGAGCGCGAGGCGAACGACGCGCTCAAGCGGGCGCAGAGCCAGATGGTGCAGACGGAAA
Organism: Tepidisphaeraceae bacterium; assembly: GCA_036495445.1. Lineage (GTDB taxonomy): Bacteria > Planctomycetota > Phycisphaerae > Tepidisphaerales > Tepidisphaeraceae > DASXMX01. Next base: position 3,720 of record DASXMX010000623.1, on the reverse strand, counting down.
AGCTGGCGGCGTTGGGCCAGCTCGTGGCCGGCGTGGCGCACGAGATCAACAATCCGCTGGCGTTCGTCAGCAACAACGTCGCCGTCCTGCAGCGGGAGTTCGCCTACCTTCGCGATCTGCTCGAACTCTACCATGCCGCCGAGCCCAAGCTCGCCCAGGCCGACCCCGAGTCGGCGAAGCCGATCGCGGAATTGGCCGAGCGGATCGACCTGCCCTACGTCCTGCAGAACCTGCCCGAGCTGTTGGCCCGCTCGCGCGACGGCCTGCGCCGCATCCAGCAGATCGTCACCGACCTCCGCGAGTTCTCCCGCCAGGAAGCCGTGGGGGACCTGCAGGGCGGCGTCGACCTGAACGCCGGCGTCGAGTCGACGCTCAACATCGCCCGCGGCCGCGCCCGCCGGGCGGGCGTGGAGCTGAAATCCGACCTGCAGCCGCTGCCCGGAATTGAGTGCAACCCCAGCAAACTCAACCAGGTGATCCTGAACCTGGTGGTGAATGCGATCGACGCCTGCCCGCAGGGCTGCGTTGTGACCGTCGCCACCCGCCCGTGGGCCGCCGGCGGCATCGAACTCCGCGTCATCGACACCGGCTCCGGCATTCCGCCCGAGGTCCGCGCCAAGATCTTCGACCCGTTCTTCACCACAAAGCCGCAGGGCCAGGGGACGGGCCTGGGCCTGAGCATCAGCCACGGCATCGTCGCCGACCACGGCGGGACGATCGCCGCCGACTCCGAAGTCGGCCGCGGCACCACCTTCACGATCCGCCTCCCCGCCCGCCGGCCCGCGGCGCCCCCCGCAAAGTCCGTCTCACGGGCCGACGGCACCGAGGCGCCGCTCGCCGCGTCGCGGGCGTGAGACGATCTCGGATCCCGTCGATGTGGACGGTCGCCCCTCGCTTTGCCCTCTCCCGGTACTCCGGGAGAGGGTAGAGTGGGCACCTGCCAATGGATGGATAATCCCACCCCACGACGGTCCCGGTCGCAGGAAATTTCTTGACCCCGCCCGGCCCGCCGGATAGGTTGATGCTCAACCACGTCTTCTCTAACCAAGAGGCCCGAATGTTCCATCCCGTTCAGCCCTCGGACAGCGCCCAAGCCACGGCCCTCGTGATCGCGTACACGCTGGTCTGCCAGACGATCGGCGTGCCGGACGACGAGAAGGGGCTCGAACACGTCCGCCAGGTGATCGCCGAGACCGCCCAGGGCATGCTCGCCGCCACCGATTCCAACGCGGTGGGGGCACGCCTCATGCCGCAACTCTAATTCGCGGTTGACGTGAGCTGTAACTGCGGCACGGGCGTCCCGTCCGTGCGGACGGGCTTCTTGTCGCGAATCGGTCCGATTCTTTCTCCTTGCGAGGGGGACTTGTGAGCATCTCCAACACACCGCCGACGCCGATCCTGGCTGCCGACGATCCGCGTCACGCCGGCACGCACGTGCTGGAGTTTTGGCCGGGGATGCGGTTCATCTCGGTCGCGGCAATCGTCCTCGGCTCCCTATGGCTGATCGGCGGCGTCGGGCAGATCGTGGCCGCCTTCGTGCGGGCGCAGGACCCGATGCGCCCCATTTACACACAACTGCCGCTGCTGGGAACGTGGCGATGGGGCTCGGCCGGGTGTGCAGTGGTCGCGGGGGGCCTGGCGCTGCTCGGCGGGATCGACGGCGTCCGCCGGCGCCCGGCCGCCCGCCCGCTCCTGCGCCTGGCGACGCTTATCGCCTTCCTCGATTGGCTGATCGACCTGGTCCTGTGGGGCGGCTGGTGCCTCGACATCTACGGCGTCGCGTCATCCAGTCGGTTCTACTACGTTTACGCCCCCCTCCCGAACGGCGGATTCGGGCGTTCTCCGTTCGTCCTCCTCCGCGCGCAAGTCGCCGCCGCCCTGACCGTCTCGACGATCGTGACGTTGGCCTGGACGATCCTGGTCCTGACCCTCGGGCGCCCCCGGCGTGCCGCCCGGGCCGAACATGCCAGTGGCACACCCTCACCGGTTCTCCCCGTCGGCCCGTCCGTCGAACCGCCCGGTGACGTTCCGCCGCGGTTGTCGTATCAGTCGCCCGGCACCCGCGTGGGCGCGCTGCCGCTGCAGGCCGGCCCCGTTTTGCTCAAGGCGCTGTTTTGGACCGGGATCGTGGTGGGCCTCCTGAACGTCGTCAGCGACGTCGCGAACGCCCTGCAATACCTGCCGGCACTGACCGTCAGCCGCCCGCTCGGCCCGCCGCGTGCCGGCCCGCCGATGGAGGAACCGGAGATCCTGGCGGGCCTCTTTCTAATCGGTGCCGCGGCCGCCCTCACGGTGATCATCGGCTGCGTGCTCGGACTCGCCCGCCGGATCAACGCCGCCCGGGTCGTCCTGTTCATCGGCCTGACGGTCGCTCTTCTTCTCGCCCTCGCCCAGCTTCAGCGGCAACTCACTGCCACCGCCTATGCCTTGCCGGCGTCGCGCTGGCCGATGTTTCTTTGGAGCGTCGCCGCGTTTTTCCGGGGACAGGTGTATACCGTCATCTGCTTCGTCGCGCTCGCCCGCGCGCCGACCGCGACGGTCCAAGCGGGCTGACGCGGGAGTGGGCGCCGCGAGTTCCTGGTTGCCGATAGCGGCAAGGCGAATTGACGCAGTTCGCTCCGCGAGACATGCCATGGACCAACCGAATCGCCCGGACGCGAGCGGATCATTCGCGACATCCTCCAAATGGTTGCGACGCGGCGTGCGGGTGCGATGGGGGTTGTTGGGGTGTTACGCGGCACTGAGCGTCGGGTGGTACGTCATCTTCTTTTCGCAATGGGACCCCATCGGACTGGCGGTTGACCCGCCGTCGCGGGCGGTGGGGTTTTTGGTCGGGACGCTGGTGCTCTTCGGGGCGCAGTGCCTGCTGCTGCTGGGTGCGCCGCAGGTCAGTTGGCCGCGCCCAAGGGCAAGGCGGTCGATCCTCGTCTCGCTCGCCGCGGGGTCGGCGATCGCCGTGCTGCTGTCGGCGGGGATCGTAGGGGCGGGGGCGTCGCTGTACAAGCTGATTTACCGTGCAGACGCGTTCGCCCTCCAAGCGTCCGACGTGCGAGTCACGGTTGCGACCACGGCCCCCGCGGCGCCGCCCTCGCCACCCAAGTTCAACTGGCGGACGGACGTGCCTTGGGCCATGGTCGGCGTGCTGGGCGGGGCGTGGGCGTTCTGGTTCCTGGTCTTCGCGCTGGCCGGGGGCGGCGGGTGGGCGGGGCGGGTCCGCCGGATGTACCGCGCGCTGTTCGCCGGCACCGTGCTGGAACTGCTCATCACGATCCCCGTCGACGCTCAGGTCCGCAGGCGCACCCACTGCTACTGTGGCGAGGGGACGTTCTTCGCCCTGGCGATCGGCCTGACCGCCGTCCTGTGGACCTTCGGCCCCGGCGTGGCGATCCTCTTCCTCACCCGCCGCCGCGAGCGGCTGATCGCCAGCGGGCGCTGCTTGTACTGCGGGTACAATCTACGCGGGCTAAGAAGCACGAGGTGCCCGGAGTGTGGGACGCCGGTGAGGGCGAAACCAGAGGCGATCGCGTGATGGGTGGCTTGTTTATCTTCGTGCTGCCCCGCAAGCCACGCCCAGCACAGTTCCCCACGTATGCCATATAGGAACCGAAGCGGTCGGGCGAGGGCCCTGCCGAGCCGGCGTTCGATCGAAAGACGCGGCTCGGCAGGAGCCTCGCCCTCCCACTCGCGGTGATCGCCCCATCACGGAGTTTCCCCTCCGCC
>DASXMX010000622.1:0-13046 GCA_036495445.1 Tepidisphaeraceae bacterium | reverse complement strand
TCAGGGTTCAGGGTTCAGGGTTCAGGGTTCAGGGAGGATTGTATTGCGTAGCGGTCGGACCAAAGGTCCACCCGTTCTGTTCGGTCACGAACCGAGTGGACCCTCGGTCAGACCGCCACGCAAGTGCGGGCACCTCTCGCTTCCAACCTGAACCCTGAATCCCGAACTCTGAACCCTCGTTTGCTTTGCCCCCCACGCACGACTACACTCCCCCTCCCTATGAAAGCGGAGCGGCGGCACGAGTTGAAAACCAATGCGCTGGCGCGGGGCCTGGAGGGGCTCCCGGATTACTGGCGCGAGTATGGCAGCAGGATCCTTCTGGTCGTCCTCGTCGCCGCGATTGCGTTCCTGTTGGTCCGCTATTGGAATGACAAGAAGGCGAACGACGCCCGCCTGGTGGCCGAGTCGATCGAGACCGCTTCCACGTCGCTGCAGGAACTGCAGCAGTTGCCCGCGCAGAGCTTCGTCCGTCCAGCCAGCGAGATTGCGGAGGGCCGGGAGAAGCTCCGCCAGCAGGCGGAGCAGGCGATCAACACGATCTTGAACACGACCAAGGACCCGAAGATGCTGGTCGCCGCCTACCTGGATCGCGGCAACCTGTATTGGTCGCTGGCGAACTTCCCCGAGACGCCCGGCTCAACGACGCTGCCGAGCAGCCAGCAACTGACCAACCGCGACGCGTTCCTCGATCAGGCGAAGGCGTCGTACGAGAAGGTGTTGGATCCCGCGTACAAGGCGTCGGTCGAGAACATCTTCGCCGCCCGCATGGGCCTCGCGGCCATCGCAGAGAATCAGGGGAAATGGGACGAGGCCAAGGCGCAATACCAGGCGATCGCCGACGCCCCGAATATGCCGGCGTCGTTCAAGGAACTGGCAGCCAAGCGTCTGGCCAACCTCGCGAAATACCAGTCGCCGGCACTGCTCGTCCCCGCACCGACCGTGACGCCGGAGCCTTCGACCGCGCCGGCGACGTCGAGTGCGACCTCGCAACCAACCGCTTCACCCGCAGCGATCCCGCAAACGTTTCCCGCGAATTCGCAGCCCACGACGCGCCCGTAGAGCATCGTTCATCCGTTGACGGGCGATTTCGTGGGTGGCATGGGCATGTACTCATGCCCGTGTCTTCCCAGGAAAGAGCACGGGCATGAGTACATGCCCATGCCGCCCCGCGCAGTCGCCGTGTGCGAAAATGGGGGAAGATCTCTGTCGGGAGCGTCGTGGTCGAACTCGTCTCATACAATCCTTCCGTGGCCGATGCCCCCGAACAATCCGATCGGCTCGTCGACGATGCCGAGAGCACGGTCGAGACGGAAGTCGAGAACGACGTCGAGCATTACCACTTCCGGCTCTCCAAGAACCTGACCCGCCGGGTGGACCAGTACCTGGTCGACCGGGTCGGATACCTCTCGCGCAACGGTGTCCAGCGGCTGATCGACGAGGGGCTGGTCAAGGTCAACGGCAAGCCGACCAAGGCAAGCTACCGGCCCAAGCAGGGAGACGAGATCGAGATGGTCGCCCCGCCGGAACCGGTCAATGAGCTGGTTCCGGAGCCGATCCCGCTGGAGATCATCTACGAGGACGAGCACCTGCTGGCGCTGAACAAGCAGGCGGACCTGATCGTCCATCCCGCCCGCGGACGGTGGACGGGAACGTTGGTGAACGGGCTGGTTTACTACGGCCAGAAGTGGAGCACGATCAACGGGAACTGGCGGCCGGGCATCCTCCACCGCCTTGACCGCAACACGACCGGCGTCATGCTCGTCGCCAAGAGCGACGAGGCCCACTGGCGGGTCGCCCGGCAATTCGAGAACCGCACGATTCAAAAGACGTATGTTGCCATAGTGCATGGCGTGCCGGACCTGCGCTCGGACGTGATCGATCTGCCGATCGGCAAGGACCGATACATCCGGGAAAAGCAGGCCGTCCGCAAAGAGTCCAACGGCGGGAAGCCGGCCGTCACACTTTACGAGGTGTTGGAGACGTTCGAGACGCCGGCCTCGGCGACGCTCGACACGGGTTCGCACCCGGCCGACCGGAACAAGCCCCGGCCGCCGGAGCGGTTCAGCTTCGTCAGGCTGACGCCCAAGACCGGGCGGACGCATCAGTTACGCGTGCACATGGCCGCGATCGGCCACCCGATGGTCGGCGACACGATATACGGCGGGCGGGCCTTCAATCACGACGATTTCCGCTTCGAGCGGCAGGCCCTGCACGCGTACGAAATCAGTTTCGTCCACCCGGGGAGCCTGGAAAATCTGACGCTTCAGGCGCCCCTGCCGCCGGATATGACGAGATTGCGGGAGATTCTGAAAGGAAGTACTGAGGGTTGAGCGAGTTCTTGCTCAGCACTCAGTCCTCAGCACTTCCCGTTGGCAACAAGTTCACGTTCCGCCGCTATTAGCGTATAATATCTTCGGCCCCGTGAGCGGCCCGACCGGCCGCGGCCGAGTTGTTGAAAACGAGCGAGCGAGTCACCGGGCCGGGCGATTGCCACGCAAGTCGGTCCGCCCCCAGCGAGAGGATTATCCTATGGGTCTGCACATGCCTTCCCTCGGCGAGTTCATCGTCATCGCCGCCATCGGTTTGCTGCTGTTCGGCAAGCGCCTCCCGGAGGTCGGCCGCAGCCTCGGCAAGGGGATTGTCGAGTTCAAGAAGGGGCTGAAGGGGATCGAGGAAGAGGTCGAAGTCGCCTCGAACAAGTCCACGACCCAGGTCAAGACGCTGCCCGAGGCGAAGTTCGACCCGTACACCGGCAAGGCGCTGAATCAGCCCGATGCCAAGTTCGATCCGTATACGGGCAAGCCGCTGGATCAGGCCAGTGAGTCGGACGCGCACGCGACGACTGCTGAGTCGCACTGATCGCATCCATCTGCAACGCGGATAAAGCTCAGCCGCTTGTGGGTTCGCGAATGGGAACGTTTAATCGTTCGCGAAGCCGCAAGCGGCTGTTCTTTTCGGCATATGCCGCCAATTTATTGTTGCCGCTTCGACATTCACACGTTTAGAATGCCCCGCGACGGTTGACGTCGTCGTACACACCAAAGGTCCCGCTTCAGGAGACTCGCCATGCGACGCACTGCACTCCTCACGTTGGCGGCATTGGGATTGAGCACTGTCTTCATCGCGGCTGCCCCGGCCCGCGCGGATGGGACGGTCAGCCGGCAATTGAGTTCCCGGCTGCCGGAACTCAACTTCCAAGGGGTCACGTTCGGTGACGCGCTCGACTTCATTCGCGACGTCTCGGGCGCCAACATCACCGTCAACTGGAAAGCGTTGGAAGGCGCCGGCATCACCAAGGACGCCCAAGTCAATATGCACCTGACCAGCATCTCGCTCCGCAAGGCCCTGCAGATGCTGCTGACCGAAGCCTCCGGCGGTGACACCATCACCTATGTCGTCGATCAAGGCGTCATTGAGATCACCACTCGCGATCTGGCCGACCACATGATGATCACCCGGGTCTACCCGGTCGAAGACCTGCTGATGGAAATCCCGGACTTCAACGACGCCCCGGAGTTTAGCCTGGATGCGTCGCAGAACCAGGGCAACACGGGCGGCGGCAGCGGTGGCGGCAGCGGTGGCGGGGCCAGCATCGGCGGCGTCAGCAACACCCTCTTCGCCGGCGGCGCCAACGGGACCAACGGGAACTCCCAACCCACCAAGACCAAGGCCGAACGCGCCCAGGACCTGGTCGCGCTGATCGAAGCCGTCGTCTCCCCCGACATCTGGAAGGACAACGGCGGGACCGCCAGCATCAAATACTTCAACGGCATGCTCGTCGTCACCGCCCCCCGCTCCGTTCAGGAAGCGATCGGCGGCGAATACGACTGATCCCGACCATCGCAACACGACGAGCTTGACACTCGGTTTGCCTTTGATCCCCACTCGCGCCGGCGGAGGCGCGAGTGGGGATGCTTTTTGCGCCGTATGCGTCGAAGAGGAACACGCCCCTCACTCTGGATCCGCCGCTTGCGGCTTCGCGAACGAAGGCCCGCCCTCATACCAGTCCCGCCTCACCGATTGAAATCCTTACTCCAATCCTTCTGAAACGCCCTCACCCGCCTGCGCCGCGTTGCCCCCACCGCAACGAGTTGAGCCCGCCTCCGCTCGAACGCATTTAACCAGTGCTGATTCTTCATCAGCAAGTATCCCAGGACGCCTCCGCCCAGATGAGCCGCCTCACCCCCGGAGTTCAGTTGCTCGACGGAAGCGAAGACGGCATAGGCCGCCAGCAGCATGCCGAAGATCGCGAGCATGCGGATCGTGACCGGGAAGAGGTAATAGAAGACCTGCACGTCCGGCGCGATCATCGCCGCCGCGACCAGCAACCCGAAGATGCCCGCCGACGCACCGACGAGCGGCTCCCACGGCTCGATCCGGATCACGTGCGAGAACGCGAGCAGCACGTAACTGAACGCCCCCGCCAGCCCGCACAGCAGGTAAAACGCCAGATACCTGCGCGGCCCGAAGTGCGACTCGACGATCGGCCCAAAGAAGTAAAGCCCCAGCATGTTGCCGATCAGGTGCAGGAGAGAGGCGTGGAGGAACTGGAACGTGAAGAACCGCCAGATCTGCCCCGCGTAGACCGCCTTGTCCAGCGAGAAATACCCCCACCGCTCCAGTGGGCTCATCAGAGCGAGCGTAAATCGGCGCATCGCTTCGGGCGATGAAATGCCATCGATCCCGTCGAACGCGCCCGTGCCGGGTTGGGCGTAGATTCGCCCCAGGATCCCGCAGGCGAAGAACACGACGACGTTCGCGACGATCAGCCACGTCGTGACCGACCACGCGTTGAAGTACCCGAATCCGCCCCTCGGCAGCGACCGGCGGTAGTAGTCGCGGTCATAAATCCCCATAGCGCCCGCACGATATCACACGACGCCAGCGCTCGCGAGCGTTGTAGGGGCGAACCTTGTGTTCGCCCTGTGTCGCCCGACCGAGGAAGAGGGTGAACACGAGGTTCGCCCCTACAGATTCCTTCACGCCGCGCGAGATTCCTGCTCCGATCGTTCCTGTCGCATTCGCGCCGAACCGCGGGCGGCGGTCAGGCGATCCTGAGCTTCCTGCAACCGGCCGAGTGCGTGGTTCGACAGCTTTCGCACCCAGTCCGCGACCTCGGGCGAGACGACTCGGTTGGCGACGCGCGGCACGCGGAAGTTGTTCAGGTAACCGGCCAGCACCGCCGCCGACCAGGGTTTGGCCTTGGCGGCGGTGGCGACCTTCACCGCCTGCTCGACCGGTTCCTCGTCGGGCGGCAGCTCAGGCTTTCGCCCCGCGATCGCGGCGAACAGGTCCAGGTCTTGCTGCATCACCCGTCGCCGCATCACCTTCACCTGCGAGGTACGGAACGGATTGATCAGGCCTCTTGCCATCGCGCGTCTCCTCGGATCCTCAACACACCTAACCTGCCTCTGTTCATCAGCATGCGGGCGGCGGAATCTTCACTTTTGCCAGCCGCGCCTCGATGGCATGCGATTCGCGGACGTACATCCCCGATTCACGTCCGATAAGGAGTGGTCCCGGCATGCCGAAACCCACGACACTCGCCCGAGTTCTGCTGAGCGGATGCGCGATCCCGCTGGTCTGCGGCTGCGCGTTCATCCATTACGACAAGGGCGCCGGCCCCGGCGCCAACGCCGACCAGCAGCCGGCGAACGTCACCCCCAATCCCGAGCAGTCGGCACTGTCGACGCTCGCCAGCCAGACGGGCGGCCCGGGTGGCGGGTGGATCATCGCCGCGTCGCGGCAGAACATCGACCAACACAGCCTCGGCGCCGCCCAGCAGGCCGACCGCCGGGCCCAGCAGCAGCCGGCGGGCATGGCCGACATCGAGAAGTCCGATAACGCCGACCTCAACGGCGACGGGTTCGTCACGCTCGACGAGATCCTCGCCCTCAAGCGCGCCGGCCTCACCTCCGACCAGATCATCGCCCGCATCCAACGCACGCCGCAGGTGTTCAGCCTCACCGATCGCCAGCAGCAATACCTGCGCGACCGCGGCATCGATCAGAGGACGATCAATGCGATGCGGGCCAAGGGGGAATGAATGCCGGGTGCCGAATTCCGAATGCCGAATGGAACGGGGGACGCATTCTCCGCCCTGGCATTCGGCACTCGACGTTTGGTATACGGCATTGTCAACCTTCCGCTCCCCTGCTTTTGCATGGTCGTCATGCTAAAAGGGATGCGATGAACTTGGTTTGTGCGCCTCGTCTGCTCCGGGTGTGCTTGCTGATCGTCGTCTGCCTTTCGGCTGGTTGCGCCCACTACGAATACGACATCGTTGAACCGCCGGAGCTTCGGCAGCACGTGGGGGCGAACGCAGACGTAGTCTTCTCGCGAACGCCGCTGGTCTATCGGATGCGCAGTTATGAGAATCATCTGGTGATCCAGATTCAGAACCCCACCCCGCAACCGATCCAACTGCTCGGCGGGCAGAGCTATGTCGTCGATCCTCAAGGCCAGAGCCATCCGCTGGCGATGGTGACGATCGCACCGCAGGCGTTTATCAAGCTGATCCTCCCACCCGTGCCGCCCGAGCCGGTGCCGACTGGGCCGTCGATCGGGTTCGGGTTCGTGGTCGACGCGAGCCAGAGCCCCACCACTTACCCGCTGACACGGCCGGAGTGGGTTCGCCCCGTCTTTGCCGTGACGGACATCGCCAATGACTATTGGAGTTGGGAGGGGGAAACCGACGTGCGCGCCAGCTTCACGTTCCGCCAGGGCGGCCAGCCCCCGTTCACTCACGCGTTCGTGTTCCACCGGCGGAAGATGTGAGCCCGCCGCCCCACTCGCGCTGCATGACCGTCCGCAACTCCTGGGCGTCCGAAACCGGCCCGGTGATCATCATCGATCCGATGAGCATCTTCGGAATTGCGCCGTTCCCGGTGCGGGCGAACAGCTCGCAGCCGGTCAGGATGATCTGGCGAATGCGCGGGTCCGCCTCCGCGGCTCGCAGCGCGTCCGCGCCGATCAGTTTCGTCGCGTACGCCCGCGCTTCGTCCTCGTTGCGAACCCGGTCCTCGGCGAAAAGCCAGCGGTTCATCTCTCCAAACGCTTCAGGTTTGGCGCAAAGCACCGCCAGCGCCAGCCGAGTCAAGGCGGTGTCCTGCGGCAGCGGGTGCGCGACGCCGGGCGGAAGGTAAGGGTTGCTCGCCGGGTCAAGCAGCATGGGAAGCACGATCACGCCGACGTCGTCGCCGAAGGACGCGAACGAGCGTTCGAGCATGCGATGGGTCACGCGGCAGTGCTCACAGGTGTAGTCGCTCATCACGATGACGAAATGCCGGGCGCGCGGGGAACCGAGCACCGGGAATTTCGCGGGATCGAGGTCGAAGAAACGTCCACCCGCGACGAATCTCATGTGACGGTCCGGTTCCGGTTGAAGTTGAAGTTGAGGTTGAGAGGTCGGACTGGCGGGCATCGGCCGCGAGGGCGCGGTCGCAACGACGCCCGCCTTCGACTCGTATGGGTGTGGTGCGGGCACCACTTGCCCCGTGATCAGGACCAGAAGCCCGAGCCCGACAAGAGCAAGGCACCGGCGCTCACGCCATCCCGCACGGGCCCACACCAGCCCCGCCGACGTGATGCCGCACGCGTGGATCGCGAGGCAATACTTGCACACGGCCCCCACCACCGTGAGTTGAATCGTTATGAACCAGATCCCCGCCGCCGCGGCCAGACCCGTCGCGATCAACATCCCACTCCCCGCGCCGCCCCGATGCGCGGGGGACCTGTTGCAGGTTCGGCGGATCTTTCCCCCTCCACCGGTAACCCGGGGGAGGGCTGGGGAGGGGACCATGCACGCGTTGACCGAGCGGCAATCGTCGGAGGAAACCCCCTCCCCAACCCTCCCCCGGAGTACCGGGAGAGGGGAGTTAGGGCAGGCCTCCCGAGGTGTCGCGCACCTATGCGACGATTGCGATCGGTTCGCCCGGAAAGTCGCTAACAGGATGCAGAGATAGATCCCAGCCCAGAGCAGAGCCACCGGGATCCCAAACCAAAAGGACCATCTCCCGCCCAGCACCTGCGCGCACCTCGACGTCGCCCCGCACCCGATTGGTCCGGCGTGCCAGACAGAAGTCCCGACGAGGTAAAGGCTCAACCCCAATGCGATCGTCGCGAGGCACCTCACGACCCACAGTCGCAGGGGACGGATTCGGTTATGGCCATCGAATTGTGCGGCGCAATCGTCCACATCTTCCAGATCGGACGAATCCGCCCCGCGTCTGAGAAATGAACGCTCGCCCTTCCGCTTCGCCGGGGCGACCGCTTCAGCGGTCCGCATCCATTGCGCCCGCGGTCATCCCACCTTTCCCAACCGCTGGCTGCTGCGAAACTGCATCGGCGTCAGCCCCGATCGCCGTCGGAAGAACGCGTTGAAATACGACGGCGACCCGAAACCCGCGGCCGCCGCGATCCGGGCACAGTCCATGTCCGTCTCCAGCAGCATCCGCTTGGCCGATTCGAGTCGGCAGCGCTGCAGTTCCTCGTGCGGCGAATGGCCAAGCACGCGATGGAAGTGCCGCTCGAGCCATCGCCGCGAGACCGCCAATCGCCGGGCGACGTCTTCCATGTTAATCGGCTCGGCCGCGTGCTCGCGGATGAACTGGGCGGCCAGGTGAACGTCGCGATCCGGCAGCGTCGACGTGTTCGACGACTGCCGCACCGTAACGAGCCCCGCCGGCTCGATCTGCACCGGCCCGTCGGGCGGCTGCCCGCCGGCCATCAGCTTGTCCAAGAGCGCCGCGGCCTCGTAGCCGATCCGAACGGCGGGGATTTCGATCGCCGAGATCGACGGGTTGGACAGCTCGCACTTCATCGGGTCGTCGTCGGCGGTGATGATCGCCGCCTCGCCCGGCATGGCGACGCCCGCGCGGTTGCACGCCTCGACCACTTGGCACGCCACGTCCGGGTTCCACGTGAGGATGCCGGCCGGCTTGGGCAGCCCGCGCACCCACTTCATCAGGTCGCGCTGGCGGTTTTGCCAGGGCGCGGGCGCCGCGAGCCGCGTGAATTCGCTGTAGAACGCGCACGGGTAGCCGAGCTGCGCAAGCTGACTGGCAAACGCCGGCCCACGGTCGTCGCCGATGCGGGCGAACCAGGCGCAATACGCGAACTGCCTCAATCCCCCGGAGACCAGGTGCCCCACGGCGAGCGCCGTGAGCGACTCATCGTTGACCTTCACGCGCGGGATCGTGGAGGAGGCGGCACGCGCCGATCCGACGCTGACCGCCGCGACGCCCAGCTTCGTGATCCGCCGGGCCTCGCGCGGGTCGATCACGCGGACGATCAGGCCGTCCCACTGATAGGTCTCGGAGAAAAACAGCGACGCCTCCGTCCCCTCCGGCGCAGTGTAGACGTGCCAGTGCCCGTTCTCGTGGGAATACCCCACGATCCCGCGCATCAGCTTCTCCCGCCATGCGAGCGACGACCCGGCCAGCACCGCGACCCGACGATGATGAGTCATAGAGTATCTAAGCAAGGGAGGGCGAGGCTCCTGCCGAGCCGAGTCGTTCGAGCAGACTTCGGCTCGGCAGGAGCCTCGCCCTCCCAATTGAATCCGAGCGCCTGCGCCGGCTATCCGTCTGCTGCGATCGTGCCGCCTCGGCCGCAACAAAGACATTGTGCCGTCCCTTTGACGCATTTGCGACATTGCAAAGGCAACCCGCGGGCGTATCGTAAACGTTCTCGATGGCGATCGACGCGCACCACCACTTTTGGCGGTATTCCCCGACCGAGTACGAATGGATCTCGGACGCGATGTCCGTCCTCCGCCGGGATTATCTGCCTCAGGATTTGCAGCGCGAAGCCGCGCCCGTCGGCATCGATGGCGCCGTCAGCGTTCAGGCGCGGCAGACGCTCCAGGAAACCGACTGGCTGCTCGAGTTGGCCGAGCAGAACGCGGAATTCATCCGCGGCGTCGTCGGGTGGGTGCCGCTGGTTTCCCAGACGGTCGGCCGCGACCTGTCCCGCTACGCGGGCCGGCCGAAGCTCAAGGCGGTCCGCCACGTGCTGCAGGACGAGCCGGACGACGACTACATGCTCCGCGACGACTTCAACCGTGGCGTGGCGCTGCTCAAGGACTTCGGCCTTCGCTACGACATCCTGATCTTCGAGCGCCACCTGCCGCAGGCGATCCAGTTCGTCGATCGCCATCCGACGCAGACGTTTATCCTCGACCACATCGCCAAGCCGCGGGTGCGAGATGGCGAGATCTCCCCCTGGCGTGAGAACCTGAAGGAACTGGCCAAACGGCCCAACGTCTACTGTAAACTGTCGGGCGTGGTGACGGAGGCGGACCACCGCACCTGGACGCCGATGCAGTTGCAGCCGTATATGGACGCGGCGCTCGATTCGTTCGGCTCACGGCGGCTGATGTTCGGGTCGGACTGGCCGGTCTGCCTGCTCGCGGCCGGCTATCGCCGCTGGCATCAGATCGTGCAGGAGTTCGCCGCCAAGCTCACGCCCGACGAGCAGGATCGGATTTTCGAGCAGACCGCGGTCGAGGCATACGGATTGGATTGATTACACGTGGCACGGGCGCCTCGCCCTTGCGAGCCATTTGCACGGGCGAGACGCCCGTGCCACGGGACCTCAGAGGAACTCAAAGATGCAATTACCGAAGTACTCGATGGGCATCGGCGATCGGTTCGCTCACCAGGGCAAGGCGCAGCTCGCCGCGTTCGTGAAGGCGAAGGAACTGGGCGTCGACGTCACGCCGGTCTGGAACAAGTCCAACCGCGAGCACAACATCGTCCACAGCGCCCCGCCGAGCGTCCGCACGGAAGCCGACGAGGCGACGAAAGCCCTCGAATGGAAGGGTGCCTACTTCGTTGACGCCGACCACATCGGCCTCAAGACGGTGGACCCGTTCATCGCCCCCAGCGATTTTTTCACGCTGGACGTGGCGGACTTCATCAACAAGCCGGCCGAGGAGTCGGCGATCCGCGCGTTCGTCGCCGCCCACGCCAAATACGCCGGGGCGCTGAGCATCCCCGGCATCGACCGCCCGCTGGACATCACCGAGGCGCGGATCGAGGCGATCGCCCGCAAGTACCTCTACGCGGCCCAGGAGGCCGGGCGGATCTACCGCCACATCGAGGCCGCCAAGGGCAAGGGCAACTTCGTCACCGAAGTGTCGATGGACGAGACCGACCAGCCGCAATCGCCTGTGGAGTTGCTGTTCATCCTCGCGGCTCTGGCGCAGGAGAAGGTGCCGGTGCAGACGATCGCGCCCAAGTTCACCGGCCGCTTCAACAAGGGGGTGGACTACGTGGGCGACCTCGCCCAATTCGAGAAGGAGTTCAACGAGGACCTGTCGGTGATCGCGTTCGCGATCAAGACGTTCGGTCTGCCGGCCGACCTGAAGCTGAGCGTCCACTCCGGCAGTGACAAGTTCTCGATCTACCCCGCCATCCGCCGGGCCATCCGCAAGCACGGCGCCGGCTTGCACATCAAGACCGCCGGGACGACCTGGCTCGAAGAGCTGATCGGCCTGGCTACCGCCGGCGGCGAGGGGCTGCAGATCGGCAAGGACGTTTACGCCCAGGCGCTGGGCCGCTTCGACGAGCTGTGCGCGCCGTACGCGACGGTGATCGACATCGACAAGAAGAAGCTCCCCACGCCCGATCAGGTCGCGGGCTGGACCGGCGAGCAGTTCGCCTCCGCCCTCCGCCACGACCAGAGCAACAAGCAATACAACCCCAGCTTCCGCCAACTGCTCCACGTCGGCTTCAAGGTCGCCGCCCAAATGGGCGAGCGATATACGAATGCCCTGAAGAAGTTCGAGCCGACGATCGCCAAGAACGTGACCGAGAACACCTTCGACCGTCACCTGAAGCGGATCTTTATCGACCGATAATGCGGTGGCACGTTGCCCCGTGACACGGGTTTCCAACCCGTGCGAGCGACTGGATACCGGAGCAAACGCGGCGAGCGAGCGGTCAACTACACAGAACATCGCCGGCACGGGTTAAAAACCCGTGTCACGGGGCAACAAAACCATGAAAGCCATTCGACTTGAGGAACCCGGCCGGTTCGCGGCCATCGAGATCGCCGAGCCGAGGCAGCCCGGGCCGGGCGAGGCGCTGGTCCGCGTACACCGCGTCGGCGTCTGCGGGACCGACATCAGCGGCTATCTCGGCAAGATGCCGTTCTTCAGCTACCCGCGCATCCCGGGCCACGAGCTGGGCGTCGAGGTCGTGGCGGTCGGGCCGGGCGTGACGAACGTCAAGCCGGGCGACCGCTGCTCGGTCGAGCCGTACATGAACTGCGGCCACTGCCTCGCCTGCCGCAAGGGCAGCACCAACTGCTGCGCGAACCTAAAGGTGCTGGGCGTCATGACCGACGGTGGCCTGCTCGAGCGGTTCGTCCTCCCCGCCCACAAGCTCCACCCGTCCGCGAAGCTCTCGTTCGATCAGCTCGCGCTGGTCGAAACGCTCGGGATCGGCTGTCACGCCGTCGATCGCTCGGGGCTGAAACAGGGCGAGAACTGCCTGATCATCGGCGCCGGGCCGATCGGCCTGTCGGCGATCGTCTTCGCGAAGCTCACGGGCGCGAGAATCATTGTCTTGGACGTCAACCGCCAGCGGCTCGATTTCTGCAAGCAGGTGATGGGCGTAGACGAGACGCTCGTGCCGGGCGAATCGCTCGACCAGGACCTTCGTCGTGTGACGAATGGCGACCTGCCCGATGTCGTCATCGACGCCACCGGCAGCAACGTCTCCATGTCCAACGCGTTCGGCTACGTCGCGCCGACCGGGCGACTGGTCTACGTCGGGATCACGACCAAGGAAGTGACGCTGAAGCACCCGATCTTCCACAAGCCGGAAGGGACGCTGCTCTGTAGCCGCAACGCGCTGCCGAAGGATTTCGGCCGGATCATCAACCTGATCGAAAGCGGTCGGGTCGATACGAAGCCCTGGATCACGCACCGCACGCCCTTTTGCGAAGTACCCGCACAGTTCGAATCGTTCACGAAACCCGAGACCGGCGTGATCAAGGCGATCATCGAGGTGTAAGGACAGGTCCAATTGCGGATGGCA
>DASXMX010000621.1:0-1958 GCA_036495445.1 Tepidisphaeraceae bacterium | reverse complement strand
TGAAGACGTCCTTGACGGTCCAGCCCGCCGCCGCGCTCGGTGTCTCCCACTCGCTGTCGTCGAGCGAGCCGATCAACGCGGACACGTCGCCCATGGTGGCGCGCATCCCGGCCATTCCTTCGTGACTCATGGTGAACTCCTTCTCCCTTTTGCGCGGGATTCCGGCTCGGTGACGGTGAAATCACGGTCCGTTCGATAAAAAGTTCTTGAATTTCCGAACGGACCCTGCATTTCTCCGTTCAGTTCAGGAATTCCGTCACATCCGCGGCGAATTCGGCGTGGTGCTGGAAGAGGAAGCCGTGCGCGGCATCGGGGTAGATCTTCACGGCGGCGTGCGGGAGCAGGCCGGCGATGAGGTGGGAGTAGCGCGGCGGGATCATCGTGTCGCCGTCGCCGTTGGCGACGAAGACCGGGTGCCCGATGGCGGCTAGCCGCTGCAGCGCGGCGTGATCCGGGATTCCCCAGCTGCAGACCGCGTCGTACTGCGCCTCGCGGACGGCCCACGTGGTGGTCGCGTCGCGGTCCTCGGTCCGGGCGTACATCCGCCCGAGCGCCTCCTGCCCCGCCTTGCGGCTGGCCGTGGAGGAGGTGAAGAACACCCCGAGATACTCATCCGGGCTGGTCTCCGGCTTGCCCACGGCGCCGATGACCTCCGGGGCCCACCCGTGGATGCCGTCCGCGCCCTTAGGCGCGGCCGACGCCAGGACGACCTTGCGGACGAGGTCCGGCCGGATCAGGGCGAGCTCCTGCGCGACGAAGCTGCCGATGGAGAACCCGAGGAGGTCAACCTGATCGAGGTCCAGGGCGGCGATGAACGCGATCGCGTCATGGGCCATCTGCTCCATGGTGGGCGGCGTTTCACCGGTCGAGCCGCCTACCCCGGCGTTGTCGAAGGCGACGACCCGGCGGGCCGCGGCCAGGTCGTCGACTAGCGCCGGGTCCCAGCTGTCGAGGTTCCCGCGGAAGTGCTGGAGCAGGATGAGCGGCCGCTCGCCCTCGCCTGCCTCGCGGTAGGCGTATTCGACGCCGCCCGGCGCGCTGATTAGCTTGTTGGGAAGACCCGAATACGAAGTCACGATGGGATTCCTTTCGTTGCAGCGCGCCGGACCTCTCGGATACTCAGAACATGCCATTCGAGTTGGCTGAGGTATCAGGGACGTTCTGGATAACGTCCCAGTGCTCAACCACCTTGCCCGCCTCGAAACGGAAGAAGTCTGCGAGCGCCAGCCCTGGCTCGCCTGGCGTGAGCGTCATATGGGAGTGCGTCACTACCATGTCGCCCTGGGCAATCGCCCGCATTGTCTCCAGATGCAGGTCGGGGAATTGGCTTCGCATCGAATGAACGAATTTGATGAATGCCTCCGCTCCGTCCGCGACCTGGGGATTGTGCTGGACGAACATGTCGCCGACGTGCTCGGAGACGGCAGTCTCCGGTTCGCCGAGGTTGAACGCCGTGTGGAGGAAGCCACGGGCGGCTGCGGCAAGTTCTTGTTCAGTCATGAGTCTCTTCTCCTTCTGTTTTCGGCATCGATGTATGATCACGCTAAGTTCAGGTGGTGTGGACGCCCGACGGTCCTGTCTCTTCGGCGAAGCGCCCCGTCGTTGCCCGGACATGGCGGCCTCAAAAGGCACGCTCGCGCGATCGCTTTTCTATGGCGGTACGATCGACGGATCTGTAGGCGTCCGGATAGTCGCGAGGTTGGCCTTCGGCCGGCTTCTTTATTCTCTCGGCCGGCGCAATTCTTTGGCCTGAGGGGATCTTGTTACTCGTCTTCAAAGTAAGCCCCCGCCAGGGCGCCGGCGAGATAAGTTCCGGCCTTCGCATGGTAAGAACCGGACACTCTCGCCGCGATGCGGGTCGCCGCAGCTGATCTGTGCCAGCGTCAGCGCGGTCCCGGGGGATGCTCACCGCGTACGTCGGCACGGAAGGCGATCGGGCTGACGCCGCTGCGCTGGCG
>DASXMX010000620.1:0-10239 GCA_036495445.1 Tepidisphaeraceae bacterium | reverse complement strand
TACCGACCTCCTTCACCTAGAAACTCACCCACCAGAACACCATTTCCTGCGGCCGTGACAATGGCACGTGCGGCAGGCTCGCCCGCAGGTAGGCCAGCATCCGTTCCGCCTCTTGTGGCGTGCGATACGCGACCGTGACGGGGGGCCGGTGGAAGCAATGCACCGTCCAGCCGTAGAGCCGGTACTGGAGCACCCACAGCCACAGCAGCCCGAAGCCGATCAGGCCGACGCCGCCCACGAGCCCGATCTGATCGTTGCTCATGCCCTGAACCCACGGCGCCCGTGCGGCGGGACTCAAGCCTGCCAGGAGCAAGACCAGGCCGGCGGGAATGACGAGGATCCCGAGCGAGATAGCCCGCAGGACGACTCCGCTTCACCGAATACGGCTCGATTGATTCGACGGCGTTTGCCGGAATCAGCATTGAGCCGACGCGAACGTTGCCCGACGCATGGGCATTGGGCGCCCGCTTCCCCGCTTCGCCGCTTCGGCCAGTTCGTCCATGTCGCTCATAACCGTTGCCCCTTCCCGCCCCGGTTCACCGGCGGGGCGCTTTCATCTGCCGGCTGCTCGCCCCGGCGGGGCGAGCTCAGACTTGAGATTTGCGATTTCAAATCGTCATTTCATCCGTGTGCATCTGTGCCCCATCTGTGACTAAAAATGCATTTCTCTCCGTGTCCTCCGCGATGTCCGTGCTTACTCCGAGCGATGTCGTTATTTCGGCAGCGGCGGGGGTGCGTCTTTGAAGAGGGCGGCGATCTCGGGGACCAGCGACGCGGCGACCCAGTTGGGCATCCCCGTCGTCCAGACCAGCGTGTCGCGGTTCATCGTGCCGGCGGTGA
Organism: Tepidisphaeraceae bacterium; assembly: GCA_036495445.1. Taxonomy (GTDB): domain Bacteria; phylum Planctomycetota; class Phycisphaerae; order Tepidisphaerales; family Tepidisphaeraceae; genus DASXMX01. Next base: position 9,399 of record DASXMX010000620.1, on the reverse strand, counting down.
TCTTGTCCGGCAGCAGCGCCAGGTCGAACGGACCGGCCTGCTGCCCGTTGAGCGCAAGGAAATAGCTCGCCTTCGTCGGCAGCGGCGGCGGGCCCGCCGGGCCGACCGCCTGCTGGTCGTGCAACGCCTGCTGCATCGTCCCGCCCATCGCGACGCCCATCGCCATGTTCGCGGCCGCGCCGGCGAGCCCGCCGGGGTTTTTCGCGGCGTCAGGGATCGCGTTGGCCGTCTGGTATTGCGTGTAAGCCGCCATGTTCCCGATCGCGCCCATGCTTGCCCGCTTGTCCATCGCCGCCTCCACCTCAGGCGGCAGCGAGATGTTCTCGACCATCAGGTTCACGATCGACAGCCCGAACGCCGCGAAATCCGATTCGATCCGGGCCGTGACGAACCGGCCGAGCTGCTCGTAGTTCCCCGCCAGGTCGAGGGCGGCGATCTTGCTGGATCCCACCGCATCCGCAAATCGCGCGCTGACCATCTCCCGAAGTTGATCGTCGAGACCGTCAAGCGTGAAGGCGGACGACGTGCCCGAGATCTGCCGGAGGAAGGTCGGCGGGTCGCTGATGCGGATCGCGAACGTGCCGAACGCGCGGAGCCGCACGATGCCGAAGTCCGCGTCGCGGAGCATGATCGGGTTCTTCGTCCCCCATTTGCGGTCGGTGAACGTGCGGGTGCTGACGAAGTAGACCTCGGCCTTGAACGGGCTCTCGAAGCCGTACTTCCATCCCATCAGGTTGGACAGGACGGGGATGTTCCGCGTCGCCAGCGTGTACGTGCCGGGCTGAAAGACGTCGGCCAGCCGGCCCTCGTTCACGAGGGCCGCGACCTGCGACTCGCGGACGATCAGCTTCGCCCCGTTCTTGATCTCGTTCTCGTACCGGGGGAAGCGCCAGGCCATCGTGTCCGGCGTGTTGTCCACCCACTCGATGATGTCGATGAGCTGGTGATGCGCGACCTTGTCCCAAATGCCCATGACGTGCTCCTTTCAATCGTGCCCAACCCCGCCTGCACAGCGGTCCGGGTGGCACGGACATGTACAGGCGTCCCAATGACGGCAAACGATACCCTCGGTGCCGCAGGAACGGAAAGCGAATTGCGGTTACAATCCGCGGGCATTCTTTTAGCAGCAACTCAGGGCTCGGGAACGTTACATAGCATTTGGGAAACCCCGCCGATGCGCGCATTGATTCGACGATTGGCTCTCCTGCTCCCGACGATCGGCTGGCGCGTCGCCGCGCTGCTCCTGCTGATCCCCGCCGACGCCCTGGCCCGCGCCGGGGGCGGCGGCGGGTTCCATGGGAGCGGCAGCCATGGTGGAGGCGGCGGCGGATTCCACGGGGGCGGTGGAGGCGGGGGAAGCGGGGGCGGGGGCGACAACGGCCTGATCCTCTGGCTCATCATCCAACTGGTCAGCCACCCCGTGGTCGGCATCCCGATCCTCCTCATCGCGGTGCTGCTCTACCTCTACTGGCAGAAGCAGGCCCGATCCGGCGGCCCCGGCGCGGGCTTCGGGCCGAGTCCTTACGGCGGCGACGCCGATGCGATGATTCCCAACGCCGCCGCCTGGGTCGTGAGCCTCCGGCGGAACGACCCCGCGTTTGATGAGAACGCCTTTTACGCGCGCGTCCGTGTCGCGTTCGACAAGATCCAGCAGGCCTGGTGCGGGCAGAACCTGACCGCCGTCCGCCCGTTCGTTTCTGACGGCGTTCACGAGCGGTTCCTGCTTCAAATCGCCGAGCAGCGCGACGAGGGGTATCACGACTTCATGGAGGGCATCCGCGTGCTGGACCTGCGGATGGCCGAGATCGAGTCGGACGGGATTTACGACGAGATCGCGGTGCGGATCCGGGCGATGTCGGTGGATTACCGGATGTCGATCGCGACGGGCCAGCGGCTCTCGGGGTCATCACAGCCGGAGGAGTTCATCGAGATCTGGACGTTCGTCCGCCGGCAGGGCGCGCAGACCAAGGCCGGCCCGGGGCTGATCGAGGGCAACTGCCCCAACTGCGGGGCCGCCATCGAGATGAACCAATCGGCCGAGTGCGCCCACTGCAAGGCGCTGCTCCGCAGCGGGCAGTACGACTGGGTGCTGACCGAGATCACGCAGCAGAGCGAGTGGAACGGCGTCCGCCATCGGCAGATCCCGGGCGTGGACGACCTGCGCCGCCGCGACCCGGACTTCAACGCGGCCGGGACCGAGGACCGCGCGTCGGTCGCGTTCTGGCGGTTCGCGACCGCCGAGCGGCTCGGCAAGGCCGACCCGCTGCGCAAGGTGGCATCGCCCGCGTTCCTCAAGACGCTCGACCCGTACCTGCACCCGCCGGCCGGCCAGCCGAGGCAGTTCCGCGGGGACGACGCGGTCGGGTCCGTGCGGTTACTGGGCATCCTGCCCGCAGGCGCATACGACCGCGCCGCTGTCGAGGTGACCTGGAACGGCACGCCCTTCGTCGCCGGCCCCGACGGCCCCCCGCGACGCATCGGCGAGGCGGCGCTCTACTACAGTCACCTGGTCTTCTGCCGCCGCGCCGACACGAAAACGGAAGTGGGCAAGGGGATCTCCTCCGCCCACTGCCCCACCTGCGGCGCGCCCGAGTCGGGCGGCGTCTCCAACGCCTGCGACTTCTGCGGCACCGTCCTCACCGACGGCGCCCACGGCTGGGTCCTCGACGCCTTCCTGTCCCGCGCCGACCCGCAGGCACAATCGCTGCTGGCCGAACTGCATCATCGCACGCCGGTCGGAGTTCCCTCCTGACCCGTGCAGCGAGTCTCCCCATCAGAGCCGGGGCGCGCCGCCCCGATGCATTTCCGCGAGTAACGCGAATCGGCAAGTAAACGTTCGCCTTGGACCGACACGGCCCGGCTCCGCCATTATCGGACCTCCTGATCTTCGAAACTTGCTCGCCGCGCCAACCGATCTTCTTGGCAGAAGTCGCTCGTTGGACTGTTCGAACATGAACCAGAGTTGCTTGGAGGAACCCGCCATGCGCCCGCAGATGGAATCGTTGGAATCCCGTTCGCTTTTGTCCGCCGCGTCCTCGCTCACGCTGATCGCCGACCTGTCGAAGCTGGGCACCGACGCGGCCGCGCTCAAGGCCCAGTTCCAGCAATATGCCCCGACGCTTCGCGCCGACCTGCAAATGCTCCGTGCCGACGTGCGCGCGGCCGGCCTGGCCGGGCACGGCTTGCTGCTATCGTCGCTGAACGCCGCCAGCCTGCGGTTCTACGCCGTGACGAAGGCCGATGCGTTCCGGTTGATTGCGGTCGACAGCGCCGCGGCCCGGCGCGGGTTCGTCGATGCCTTGCGTCTCATGGTCCACCCGAACAACGTGCGGCTGCAGGCCAAGGTTCAAGCCGATGTGACCGCGTTCAATACCGCCACCAACGCAGTCGTGAACAAGCTCGGAGCGGATGGCGCTGCGTTGAGTTCCGCCTCGGCCGCGGCGCTGGGCGCGATTGGGGCGGCCTATTCCGGAAATGCGACGATCGCCGCCGATATTGCCAAGATCCAATCCGACGGCAGCGCCTTCATCACGGGGATCACTCCGCCGCTACAGGCGGTGCAAGCCGACCTCTCGCAGTTCCTAACGGATCTGACTGCCGGGTGACCGTTAGGGGAGGTTTCCTCCCCTTGCGGCTTCGGAAATCTCAGCCGTCGACGATTGACTTGCGGCCGAACCCCAATACACTCTGATAAATTCCTATATTCCGCACTTGGTTTATGGGAATTGCTTCGGAGGTTGATGCCGCAATGAACTTTCCACGCCAAATCGCCCGGCCCATTGCATTTGGGCCTGCCGCAGGCAGTCATCACCGAGCTGAGCCATTTAATATGGCTCTTTACGCGATGATGGCCGGCTGTCTGCCCGTGGTGGCTTCGTGGGGCAATCTCTATGTCCTCGCCCGACAGCAAGCCGAGCACGAAGTCGCCCGCCGGCGGTGGGTGCGCCAGTGGACGCCGTCGCTCAATTAGTTAGTCACTTGTCCTCGGTCCTTTGTCCTTTGCAGAACGCGTTTGATCACAAAGGAACAAACGACCGGGGGACGCCTCGTTCCTTTGTGCTATCCCGTCCCGCCCTCGCGTATAATCCGCGGGCGGGACGACTCCTTATGGCACAATCGGTCGAGAAGCGCATCGAGCAGCTCCGAAAGGAGCTCAACCGTCACAATTACCTCTACTACGTCGAGGCCCGGCCCCAAATCAGCGACCGGGACTTCGATCGGCTCATGCAGGAGCTGATCGACCTCGAAAACGCTCATCCCAAATTCGCCTCCCCCGATTCGCCCACTCAGCGCGTTGGCGGCGAAGCGCTGACCGAGCTGAAGCCGGTCAGGCACGCCGTCCCGATGATGAGCATCGATAACACCTACAGCGAGGCGGAAGTCCGCGCCTTCGACGAGCGGGTCCGCAAGGCGCTCGATGGCGACAAGCCCGCGTATGTGCTGGAGCCGAAGATCGACGGCGCGTCGGTCAGCCTGCGCTACGAAAACGGCCGGCTCGTCCAGGCGGCGACGCGCGGGCGGGGGAACGTCGGCGACGACATCACCGCCAACGCCCGCACGATCCGCGCGATCCCGTTAGTCCTGGAGAAGGACGGCGCGAAGGTCGGGCCGCCGGCGACCCTGGAAGTCCGCGGGGAAGTCTACATGGACAACGAGGACTTCCAGCGGGTGAACAAGGAGATCGTTGCCGAAGGGGAGGAGCCGTACGCCAACCCGCGCAACCTGACCGCCGGCACGCTCCGGCGGCTCGATTCCAAGATCGTCGCCAAGCGCCGCCTTCGGTTCCTCGCCCACGGGCTGGGACAGGTCGAGCCGATGCCGGTTAAAACGTATTGGGAGTGGACGCAACTGCTCCGCCAGTGGGGCCTGCCGCTGCCCAGGGAAGTCTGGCGGGTCGAGGGCATCGACGAGGCGATCAAGTGCATCCATGAATTCGAGAAGGTCCGCCCCAAGCTGCCCTACATGACCGACGGCATGGTGATGAAGGTGGACGCGTTCGACCAGCGGGACGCGCTGGGCGCGACGAGCAAGGCACCGCGGTGGGTGATCGCGTTCAAGTACGAAACCGAGCAGCAGCCGACGGTGCTGCACGACGTCCGCTGGCAGGTCGGCAAGGGGGGCAGCCTCACGCCGGTCGGTGACCTCGAGCCGGTCTTCATCGGCGGCGTCACGGTCACGCACGCCACGCTGCACAACATCGATCAGATTCACCGGCTGAAACTGCACCGTGGTGACACCGTAATCGTTGAGCGGCGGGGTGAAGTAATCCCGTACGTCGATGACGTGGTGGAGGAGAAGCGACCGAAAAACGCCATGGCGATCGAGGCTCCTGCCAGATGTCCGGAGTGCAACACCAAGGTTGAACGGGACCCATTGCCGGAGGACACCGTCGCGTATCGGTGCGTGAACACCGCCTGCGATGAGTTCTTCGTCCGTCACAAGGTGAAGCGCGCCAAGGCGCCGGATACGTGCCCGGTCTGCTCGCAAAAGGTGGAACTATTGGATGAGGGGATTGAGATCTACTGCCCGAACCCCGCCTGCCCGGCCCAGGTGAAGGAACGCCTCCGCTGGTACTGCCACCGCGGCCAGATGGACATCGAGGGCGTCGGCGACAAGCTCGTGGACCAACTCGTCGAACGCGGGCTCGTGAAGAGTTTCGCCGACCTGTACCGCATCAAGGTCGAAGACATCGCCACCCTCGGCTCCGAGGTCGAGCAGGAGGGCAAGACGGTCAAGCGGACCGTCGGCGAAAAGGTCGCCAAGAAGGTGATCGACAATATCGCGAACAGCAAAGAGCGCGGCCTCGACCGCCTGCTGGCCGGCCTTGGGATCCATCACGTCGGCAACCGCGTCGCGTTCGTCCTCGCCAGTCACTTCGGCAGTCTCGACGCGATCGCGGCCGCGTCGAAGGAGGAACTGTCGGCCGTCCACGAGATCGGCGACGTGATCGCCGAGAGCGTCCACGACTTCTTCCATAACGAAGCCGGCAAGCGCACCGTCCACGACCTGAAGGCCGTCGGCGTCGACCCGAAGATGGCAGTCGCGACCGCGTCGACCGGCAGCGCAAACGGCAAGCAGCCGTTCGCCGGCATGACGATCGTCGTCACCGGATCTTTGGAGAAGTTCAAGCGGCAGGAGATCGAAGAGCTGATCACCAAGCTCGGCGGCCGCGCCGCCGGCAGCGTCAGCAAAAAGACCACCTTCATCGTCGCGGGCGCCGACGCGGGGAGCAAGTTGGACAAGGCGAAGGAACTCGGGGTTCCCGTCCTGACCGAGTCGCAGTTTGAGGAGCGACTTGCCAATGGGGAGAAGTGATCCCGCAGGGGTAGGCACGATTTTGGTTCTGGAATACGGCCGGCCCAACCGCAAGCCGTCACGACGCCTCATCGTGACCGCATCCTCGTGTGCGGGTTTACCGGGGTGCTGGTGTTCCGCGGGTGTCGCCGCGCTGCCGCGCCCGCGCCGGTTGCTCCGGTCATGCCGACGGTCGGCAACGTCCTTCCTCCTTGGGCGACGCCGCCGACGACCTCCGCGATCGCGGGGATGTTCCTCGTCCTCCGCACGCAGGACCTTGATCGCGCCGAGTTTCACTGCCCCTCGGTCCAACCGACCACTCGGGAAGGAATCGAGTCCTGGACCGTAGACGATAACGTGACCTGGCCGGACATAACACCGGGCGCCGGTGGGTTCCCGACGCGGCAAGCGGGTTATTGAGCTCCCCATCAGACGTGGTGAACCGTCGTGGGCAACTCGTTCACCGAAGTCGGCACCGCGATCTTCTTCGGGATGGATGAACCTTTGTCAGTCCACGGGTATGATTGGACGAGCAAAACGACGGAGGTGGTTCAGGTGAGCGTTGGGCTGGCGTATCCTCACATCGAAAAGCCGCCGGGCGGCCCGGCCCGGTTGCAGCGCGTGCCGCGCATCCGTGTCGCGCAGATCGCGATGGATTACCTGGCGCACGGATGGTCCGCCGATGAGATTCACCGGCAACACCCGTACCTGAGCTTGGGCGAGATCCATGCCGGCCTCGGCTACTACTTCGACCACCAGACGGAGATCGACGCCGAGATCGAGGCGGAGCTCCGCGATCTGAATCAGGGGGCTACTAACGCCCCGATGTCGCCATTCCAGGCACGCATGAGGGCCAAGGGGATCCGGTAATGGCGGTGCGGCTCTACATGGACGTACATGTGCCGGTCGCCATTACCGAACAACTGCGTCGCCGCGGCGTTGACGTCTTGACGGCGGCGGAGGACGGTGCGACCGAATTGCCGGATGACGAGCTTCTGGCGCGGGTGCGGGCGTTGGACCGGCTGCTCTTCACGCAGGACATCCGATTCGAGGCCTTGGCTCGGCAATGCCAAGTATCGCAGATCTTGATTGCTCCTCTTTTCCCCTCTCCCTCCCGAAGAGGGAGAGAATGCGGACGCTCAACTCAGGGGTAAGCCGATGCTCAGGTATTTCACGGTCGAGGAGTCGTCATAACAGACGGTGAGTTTCCCACCTGCCTCCGGTAGTTCTTAGATGCTGTCGAATTCGTCTGAGCGCGTCGGAGCTCCGAGCAGCTCATGAACCTGTTCTTGGCGCATCCCAGCTCGAATCCCGAAGGGCAGCGGACCTGTGAATGCGGAGTACGTCCGCGTCCGCTGAACGAAAACCTGGATGTCGACGATTCGGTCGTGTTCGGACAGCAGGCTCAAACCTCGTTCGCGTGTACAGTAGTAACGCACAAACGGCGGATCGTCGCGGATTTCGGTTAGTTGATGGGCCTCGATTGCCCTGCGGGCGACCTCTGAGGTGACGTCCTGCCCCAGAACCCCGAGCGAGTTGAATTCCATTGTCCCATGCCCCGTTGAGTGGCGCGTCGTTCACCCAAACTCAATATCCGCGACGCGGTGCCGCGTCATGCCGGTGAGATAGATCTCGGTGAGCGGTTGCCGGCCGTCCCAAGTTTGCCAGAGGATCAGGCGCTGGCGGTCCGCGGAGACCGCGGCCACCAGATCGCTCGACCCGGCGAGCACGCGCGGGCCGCGGTGGGGGCTTTGGTATTCGGTGACGAGGGGGTCGTCGACGCCGAGGCATTGGATGGCGCCGTCTTCGCCGGCGAGCAGGAGGCGCTGCGTGCCGAGCCAGGGGATCTCACCGGCGGCGCGGACGCGGGCGCCGCGACGGGCGAGGCACGTCGTCGAGCGGGAGTTGGGCTGCAACGCGCAAATCGTGCCGTCCTCGTGGATGATGACCAACTGCCGCTCGTCAGGCAGGATCGCGACGATTTCGGCGTTGGACTCGGTCGGGATCGGCCGCACGTCCTGGCCGTCGGTGGCGAAGAGCCGGCCGCCGGCGCTGAAGACGAGCGTCTGGTCGTCCAGCACGCGCAGGTTCCGTGGGCCGGCGGTGTGGGTGCTGCCGGATTCGCTGGTGATCATCGGCTCGGGGGCGACGAACTTGCTCGGCCGGATCGCGTCGGCGGGCGCGTCAGTTTTGCCCAGCTCCCAGCGGACGATGCCCCGGTCGCCGTGCGAGGCGGCGAACCCTTTCCTGCCCCAGTAGACCACCTGGTTGAACCCGAGCGGCGATTCGACGCCCGTGTCGGCATAAATCTGCGGCTCGGCGGGATTGGCTGGGTCCACCAGCATGAACCCGGACCGCGCGCCGATTGCCAGGCGTCGCTGCCCGTCCACCTCCAGCATCGTCACGCTCCGCAACGGGCCGAGCGTCGGCGGCAGGGGGATCAGTTGCGGCCGCGGCGGCGCGCCGGCGGGCGTCTCGATCTTCACGAGGTACGGCCCGGCGACGGCCCACAGTTGATCGGCCTGCCGCTGTTTGGCCGAAGCCAGCAACAGCGTCTGCAGCACCGCGCCGCGGTCGGCGGCGCTGATCTCGTCGAGCACCCGGCCGGGGGACAGGTCCGGGGCGGCCGAGCGGATCGACTCGAACTGCTTGAGCAACTCCGCCGCCCGCTGCACGTGCTCGATCCGGCCGGCGGTCTGCTGCTCGGCCAGCGATTGCTGCATCGCCCGGAGGCGCTGCCGCTGGTACGTGGGACTTTGCAGGTCGACTTGGAAGGGGGGCAGGAGTTCGACGCCGCACCCGAACGCGACGGGGGCAGCGGCGAGGCGCAGGGCCTCGACCATTTCGCCGGCGATCTGTGCATCCGTCCACTCGGCGGCGGTGCGCTTCTCGGCAGCCTTCGCAGCGGCGGTGTTCAGTGCCCGCTCGAAGTGGGCGGCGAGGTCGTCGTCGCTGAACGAGTAACGCGAGCCGAGCAACACCTCCTCGAACATCCGCCGTTCGGTCGGGTCGGGCAGGGCGCGGGCGCTGCAGGTGAACGTGGCGCGCAGTTCATGGCCGTCGGCGGTGACCAGCTCGTTGAAGTTCCACCGGACCCGCAGCGGC
>DASXMX010000619.1:0-30124 GCA_036495445.1 Tepidisphaeraceae bacterium | reverse complement strand
CTTCGTTCGCGAAGCCGCAAGCGGCGTACGGAGACGGAACCCACATGGACCGCGTCACCGACTCCCACGACCGCACCATTCCTCTCAGCGCGGATGTTCTCGACCCGCGTCCCGACGATCCCGTCGAATCCGCGAAATCCGCGGGCCTGATCTACGTCTCCGATGCTTCTCCCGGCATCACCCGCAAGCGGAAAGGCAAAGGGTTCGTCTACCTCGATCCGCACGGGAAGATCATCCGCGACACCGACACGCTCCTGCGGATCCGCTCGCTGGTGATCCCGCCCGCGTGGGAGGACGTTTGGATCTGCCCCTCGCCGCGCGGCCACATCCAGGCGGTGGGGCGGGACGCGCGAGGGCGGAAGCAATATCGGTATCACGACCGGTTCCGGGCGGTACGGGACGAGGCCAAGTATGGCCGGATGCTCGCGTTCGTCCGCGCGCTGCCGAAGATCCGCCGCCGGGTGCGGGCGGATTTGAAGAAGCAGGGCACGCCCCGGGAGAAGGTGCTGGCCGCGATCGTCCGGCTGCTGGAGACGACCCTCATCCGCGTCGGGAACGAGGAATACGCCCACGAGAACAAGTCCTACGGATTAACCACGATCCACAACAACCACGCGAAAGTCCGCGGCTCCACCATCCACTTCCACTTCCGCGGCAAGAGCGGCATCGAGCATGCGATCGACCTCGAAGACCCGCGCCTCGCGAAGATCATCCGCAAGTGCCAGGACCTTCCCGGCGAAGAACTCTTCGCCTGCGTCGACGACGACGGCATTACGCACGACATCAAGTCGGACGACGTGAACGACTACCTCCACGAGATCACCGGCCAGGATTTCACCGCCAAGGACTTTCGCACCTGGGCCGGTACCGTGTTGGCCGCGCAGGCCCTCCAGGAATTCGAGCAGGTCGATTCCCAAGCGAGGCGGAAGCGGAACGTCGTGCGGGCGGTGGAGGCGGTGGCCGAGCGGTTGGGGAACACGAAGGCCGTCTGCCGCAAGTGCTACATCCACCCGCAGATCATCGAATCCTACATGGACGGCTCGCTGATCGATCACCTCCGGCACGAGGCCGAGCAGATGCTCAAGCCGCTGCACCATCTGCATCCGGAGGAAGCGGCGGTGCTCGTCCTCCTTACCCGCCGACTCGCGGCCCAGAAGAGGTCGAAGCACGAGTAGGGGCGACCCTTGTTCGCCTATTTGGTATCATCGCCGCGTTCGGGCAATTTCTCCCGCGGTTCGAAGGGCAACGAATGGGCAGCCCAGAACTCCAGCAATTCCAATCCGAGGTGGAACGGTTGGCGGCGGTAATCGGGGCGCCAGCCAGCCTACTTCCCACATACGGGCGCAGCGAGGATTTCGCGCGGCCGCACATCGAGTTCTTGGGCGGGCAGTTTCACTTCGTCGTCGAAGAACGCGGCGTCCAGTTGCAGCGGGAATCATCCCCGAATCCGGATGACATCCTTTACAGCGTCTTCGAGGGCATCACGTTTTCAATGGCGGGCGACTACGAAGTTCGACACCGCCGTCCGAGCGAAGACTCGCGGCGGCAGTTGTTCGACGTACAGTTGCAACTGCTTGGGAAACTCTCCGGAGATTGGCAGCAGCGGCGACGTGCCCACCTCGGTGAGATCCTGAGGCAATACCCATTCAGCGACGAGCCCCGGCCGAGTCGCCAATAGTACCGACGCCGCGCAAGGCCTCCGTTACTGTGCCCTTTGCGCGAGATCTGCGCTTGAAACGATCCCCACCAGTCGCCCGTTCCGATCGACGACCGGCAACCGGCGAACGTGATGTTGCCGCATGCGCATCGCCGCCTCGACGGCGGGGGCGTTGTCGTCGATCGTCACGGGATCGGCAGTCATGCACTGGTCGGCGCGCAGGCCGTCGGCGTCCTGGTTCTTGGCGACGACGCGGATCGCGATGTCGCGGTCGGTGATGATCCCGACCGGCTTCATCGTGTCGACGTTCTCGATGACTGGAATCGCGCCGACGCATCGCTCGGCCATGTTCCGGGCGACGTATTGGACGAGCGTGTCCGGCTCGCAGTAGGCCGGGTCGGCGCTCATGATGTCCCGCACGTGGGTGTAGGGGCCGATCTCGCGATGGATCGCGTGATTTCGGTTGTGGGCGTGCTCCCAGACGGCGGCGGTGTAGTTCGGGTCGGCGATCTCGCGGACGCCCGGCGCCGCCGGCTGCGGGCCGACCGAGTCGCTTGGCACGCTCAGCGGCGCGCCGCCCCCGGCGGTGGCTTCCTCGGTCACGACGGTGTTTGAGGTGGACGTCGCCGGGTCGGGCGGCGAGGCAACGCCGGACCAGGTCGTCCCGGGGCGCAACGCGTTGGGTGCGTTCAGCGGGCCGGTGCCGTGACCGGGGAAGGGGCGGCGCTGGCCGTGATCCGGCTCGGTTTCCATGGGCCCGGCGTCGTCGGTCGGATTGACCACCCCGGCCCCGGGCACCACGGCCCGCGTGCCGGGCGGCGCCGCGTGATCGTGGTTGGTCGCCTCCGGCGGCGCGGGTTGCTCGAACGCCGGGTTCGGCGCCCGCCCGTAACCCGCCGGCGTCGTCGACTTCCCCGAGTTCCCTTTCCGCTGCCGCGCCATTTCTCGCCTCACTTCCATGAGAGGGTCAATCGGCCCCGCTTCGGTGCGCCCCATCGTACCGCGGCGGGCTGTGCAAGGAATGGGAATTTGCGGCAGGACAATGACCAGCGACGTAAGTCATCGCAAGTCGCAGGGTGGCACGGACATGTACTCATGTCCGTGGTCTTCCGTCGTCGCCCCGCCACGGACAAGAGTACTTGTCTGTGCCACCCGAAGGGTTAGGAAGACACGGGCATGAGTACATGCCCATGCCACCCGGAAATCACCAGCAATCGCAATCTGCCGAATCAGTGATACTCCCCCTGCGTCGCCTGCGACCCCGGTTCCGATACGGCGCGCACCAGATCGCCGGTCTCCTCCCGCGGCGCCGTCTCGGCGACGTCGCCCTGCGAGAGCATCCCGACCAATCGGCCCTGTCTGTTGACGACGGGCACCCGGCGGATTTGCTGGCGCTCCATGAGGAGCACCGCCTCGTTCAGCGGCGCGGACTCGTCGATCGTCAGCACGTTCGACGACATGCACTGGTCCGCCCGCAGCGCGGCGGCGTCCTGGTTCTTGGCGACGACGCGAATGACGATGTCGCGATCGGTGATGATCCCGACCGGCTTCATCGTGTCGACCTTGTCGACCACGGGGATCGCGCCGACGTCCTTGTCCACCATCATGCGGGCGACGTATTGCACGAGCGTGTACGGCTCGCAGTAGTCGAGGTCGCGGCTCATCACGTCCGCCACCCGGGCATTTGGCCCGATGTCGCGGCGGCGGGCGCGGTCGGGATTGGCCGCGAAGCGCGCCTGGCTGGCGGCCGTGTAGTTGGGGTCGGCGATTTCGGGCACGTCCGCCGCCGCCGGCTGCGGGCCGACCGAGTCACTGGGCACGCTGAGCGGCGCCTCGCCCCCGGCGGTGACTTCCTCGGTCACCGCGGTGTTCGAGGTGGATGTCGCCGGGTCCGGCGGGGAGGCAACGCCGGACGAGGTCGTCCCGGGCCGCTTCGCACCGGGCGCGTCAAGCGGCCCCGTCCCGTGGCCGGGAAATCGGCGGGCCTCGCCCCGGTCGGGGTCGGATTCAACCGGCCCCGCGTCCGCCGACTCGCGCACCACGCCGGCGCCGGGCACAGCCGCCCGGCTGCCGACGGGCTCTGCATGATCCCGGTTCGACGCCTCCGGCGGCGCGGGGCCCGGCTCGAAGCCGGGCTCGGGCTGCGTCCCGCGGACGGGCTGCGTCTTGACCTCGCGCGAAGGGAATTGTTGCTCGGCCATGGGCCTCCTTGCTGTCGGATCGTCCTCATGCGCAAGCAAGGGCCGCGCCGCATTCGGGGAAACGGCTGATGCCGGGGACGCCAACGGACACTCCGGTTGCGCCACCCTCTTCACAATTGTGAAAAGTGTCTCATCCGTCTCATGGTCTCCCATGTAATGGCCAGCCAACCCAAGCCACGGCCATCGGTTATCGTTCGGGCGCCTGACCGCCAACGCGAGACACGGGCATGTCTGTCTCACGCCGCGCCTCGCATGCCGCCGCCGATGGCCGGTGCTCTGGCTCGGGGAAGGAAAAGCGACTGGGGCTACCCTATAGGCGCAGACTTTACATTTCGCGACGTAACTGCAGACTGTGAGCGGGATTGCGACTTCGTTGCGCGCTTCTACGTTTTTGGCGCGAAGGCCGTCCGCGTTCCAGTTTGCTGGCCCGTTCATCAAAACCGCGGTTGAAACCTGCGTCTAATGCGTAAGTGGCCATGGTCCCCCGCGCGGTCATCATGCTGAGGCCGATCGTTCCCGGTTGCGTCGAGAGCTACCGCTCGATCCGGCTGCGCGCGCTGCAGGACACGCCGACCGCCTTCGGCTCGACTTATGCTCGGGAGTCCCGGCTTTCGGATGCGGACTGGCTGAACCGCGCGGCGCAGTGGAACGGCGATCGTTCGGCCGCCTTCCTGGCGTGGGATGGCGACGAGCCGTGCGGCATCGTCGCCGGGTTTCTCGAGCAGGACGAGCCGACGATGGCCCACTTGGTATCCATGTGGGTCGCGCCGACGCACCGCCGGGCCGGCGTGGGGCGGTTGCTGGTGAACGCAGTCATTGACTGGATGCGGTCGCGAGGGGCTACGGCGCTGCGCCTAATGGTGACGTCCAACAACGACGTCGCGCAGCGCTTTTATGAGCGGCTCGGGTTTACGCCGACCGGCAGGACGGAGCCGTATCCGAACGACGCTGCGCTGTTCGAGTTCGAGATGATCCGCTCGATCGTCTGAGGTTTCTGAGATGAGCCTTCATCGTGACACGGGTTTTCAACCCGTGCGGGCGGCTCGGAATGACGAGAGATCCTCCTGTGGGGGGCAGTTCGACGAGATCCGGTGAGAAAAGCGACAGCGGACGCCTGGTTTAGCCGGCACGCATGCGTGCCGGCTACACGGGGGTGGCCCGTTTGGTTCACGCAGCCTTCGCGGGGGCGGGATCGAGTTGCACGATCGATTCGCGCGCGTAGCGCACGCGATTGATCCCGTCCAGCGCAGCGACCTTGTAGCACTCGGCGAGCGTCGGGTAGTTGAAGATCGACTCGACGAAGTAGTCGATCGGCATTCCCGCGGCCATGACGGTTTGTCCGATGTGGATCAGCTCCGTGGCGCCGGTGCCGATGGCGTGGACGCCGAGGACGCGGCGGCTTTGGGGGTGGAACAGGAGCTTCAATAGCCCGTACGGGTCGGCGATCAACTGGCCGCGGGCGATCTCGCGGTAGCGGGCGATGCCGACCTCGTAGGGCGTCGCCTGCTGCGTCAGGGATTGCTCGGTGTGGCCGACCATGCTGATCTCGGGGATCGTGTAGATCCCGTAGGGGAACAGGTGCGACGCGGCGGGGGTGTTCACCTGCTGGAACATGTGGCCCGACGCGAGCCGGCCCTGCTCCATGCTCGTCGCGGCCAGCGCCGGGAAACCGATCACGTCGCCGGCGGCGTAAATGTGCGGGACGTCGGTCTGGTAGAACTCGTTCACCTTCAGTCGGCCGCGGTTGTCGGCGGTTAAGCCTGCAGCAGCGAGGTTCAACCGCTCGGTCGCGCCCTGCCGGCCGACGGCGTACATCAGCGTGTCGGCGCGGAGCACCTTGTTGCTCGCCAGCGTCGCCTCGACGTGATTGTCGATCAGCTCGATGCCCTGGACGGATTCGCCTAGCCGCAGGCGGATGCCCATGTCGCGCATGCGGAACTGGAGCGATTCGGCGATCTCGTCGTCGATGAACTCGAGCAGCCGCGGGCGGCTCTCGACCAGCGTCACGTGGACGCCAACGGCGGCGAGCATGCAGGCGTATTCGGTTCCGATCACCCCGCCGCCCACGATGATCATGTTGCGGGGGAGTGTGCTCAGCTCCAGCAGTTCGTTGGTGTCGATGACCACGCCCGGCGTGAACGGGACGCTGGCCGGCCGGGCCGGCTCGGTGCCTACGGCGACGAGCACGTGGTGCGCCTTTACCTCCACCGCTTCGCCCACGGCGTCGTGGTCTTCGCCGCCGCGGGTGACGCGGAGCGTGTGGGGACCGACGAACGCGGCCGACCCGAAGAGCATCGTCACGTTGTTCCGGTCCATCTGGTTCCGGATGACGTCCACCTCGGTCTTGATCACGTGCCGGCAGCGGTAGAGCAGGTCGGACATCGTGATGTGGTGCTTGACGGCGTAGCTGTCGCCATAGACCGACCGCTCGCGCAGGCCGGTCAGGTGAAGGACGGCTTCGCGAATCGCCTTGGAGGGGATTGTGCCGGTATGGATGCAGACGCCGCCCACGCTCGCGGATCGTTCGATGATCGCCACGCGCTTGCCGAGCTTGGCCGCGTTCAACGCCGCCTTCTGCCCGGCGGGTCCGGAACCGATCACGACGAGATCGTAACAGGGATGAGACATTGAGACCTGTCGAAAGTATCGGTCGGTTCGGATGTACGATTGACGACGTTTTTAACGCCCCAAAGCGGGGTGGATAAGAAGGGCAAGAATGGGGTCGAGAGCCGAAACGATTGAAGGTGACGCTTCGACCCCGGGTCCCCATTCTTAGCCCGTTCCCCTTCAACCCCGGCACTCCCCAAAGGCCTGCCGGGCGACCCCTGGTGCCCAACGCCCGGCCGGCTTAAAGCTCCGTCCCTTGTCTCTCGCCCCGTTTCCGCTCTCCGCCATCCATCATTCCGTAGAAAGGTTTGGGTTCTTGCGCGGCGGGCTTTTCCTGTGATCGCTGCAACCGCCCCATGTGAGGCGGCTTACGGTTGCGAGCGGTTCGCGGCAGGGTATTATGAGCTTGCTTTCAGTTCGGAGTGTATTCCATGGAGGAAACGTCGGCCACGCCCGCCACCGACTGGGGATTGATCGCCCGGGCGATCGGCGAGCCGTCGCTTGAGCAGCGGCTCGCCATGCAGGCGTTGCTGGCCCAGTACCTGCCGGCCCTTAAGGCGCACGTGCTGGCCAAATGGCGCGTCAGGCTCGAACAGGCCGAGGACCTGCTTCAGGCATTTCTGGCTGCCAAGGTCGTCGAGGACAACCTGATCGCCCAGGCGTCGCAGGAGAAGGGGAAGTTCCGCCATTTCCTCCGCCGGACGCTGGACGACTTCATCATTGACCAATACCGGCGAGAGAACGCCCGCAAGCGTTCGCCGGGCAAGCTGGCCCCGCTGGCCGAGGCCGACCTGATGCCCGATGAGAACGCCGGCGCCGCCGACGAGGCGTTTGAGGTGGCGTGGGTTCGAGAGGTGATCGCCTCGGCTCTGGAGCGGATGCGGCAGGAGTGCGCGGACGGGGGCCGATCCGACATCTGGGGCGTCTTCGAATGCCGCGTGGTCAAACCGTTTCTGGAGAACGAGCGGGCGACGCCTTACGAGCAGGTGGTAACGCAGTGGGGGCTCAAGTCGCCGATCCAGGCCGCCAACGTGCTGGCCACCGGCAAGCGAATGTTCGAGCGAAATCTGCGGGCGGTCCTGCGGGGTTATACGCCCGGTGAGGGCGGGATCGACGCGGAAATCCGCGAGTTGCGCGAGATTCTGTCCCGTTGTCGCGCATGAATCGCGCCATTTTGACGGAACAGGTCTTGGGATCAGCGCAAATGTCTGCCGAACCGGTTCACCATTCCGACCCGACGCGCCTCTCGGCGATGCTGGCACCCGACCTGCCGGCGACGCCCTGGGAGCCGGGCGAGTTGGCCGCCGTCCTGCGGCACCAGCTCGCCGCGCCGCTCGACCTCACCCCGCCCGGCGCGGAGGACGCGGGGGACCGGCCCAGGCCCAAGACGGCCGACGTTGTGCCTGCGTTGCCCGGGTTGCCTCAGACGTTTGCCGAGTTGCTGTTCGCCCCGAACCCGCCGATTGACCTATTGATCCAGTTGAAGGCGTTCGCCAAGCCGTTCGTCACGAGTGCGAAGGGGGCGCTGCCACGGGAGATTGCCGCGGTGCTGTATTACGGCGCAATCATCCTCGGCCGCACGCGCTGCGGCCGGCGCATCAGCGAACTCGATGACGCCTCGCTGAGATATGGCTTGGAAGGCATGGTCAACTGCGACTGGCTCGATAGCTCGACCCGCCACCTGATGCAAGAGGGCCTGCGCTCCCTCACCGCCCACGAACCTACATCCGGGGTTGATCCGCTTTAAACGAGAGCGGGCTCCCGCCCGCATACAGCTCAAACGCCTCGGGACACCACGTTCGGATGTCGTTGGCGATCAGCGAGATCGCGTCGGGCCGGATGTCGCCGGTGCCCCATGCTTTCAAGTACATCTCGCGGCACCAGGCCGAATGCGCGCAACTGAACTGAACGACTTCGTCGAGGCTGCGCGGGAACGAATAGTA
This sequence comes from Tepidisphaeraceae bacterium, assembly GCA_036495445.1. Taxonomy (GTDB): domain Bacteria; phylum Planctomycetota; class Phycisphaerae; order Tepidisphaerales; family Tepidisphaeraceae; genus DASXMX01. The sequence goes on along the minus strand of DASXMX010000619.1, from coordinate 21,716 downwards.
ATGGCTGTCGAGGTGCAGCAGGTCAACGATGGCGGCCCGCCGGTAGAGGAAGTCCTCGTAGGTCACCACGAAATCGAAGTGCGCTTTCCAGTTCTTCAGGTAGCCGTTCATCAACGCGAGTTTCTCTCCGACCGTTCCGCTCCACTCCTTCCAGTGCTTGGTGGACAGGCGGAGCGCATTCTGGACCGGGTCGCGGACGAAGAGGATGGAGACGTCGGGCCGGAACGAGCGCTGGTGGTCGCGCAGGGAATGGCTGTTGTTGATCGTGCACTTCAAAAGGATGTCATGCCGGCTGCGGAGGTCGGGCGCCAAGCGGTCGTGGTACAGGTCGATGACGCCGATGGAGTCCGGCCGTTGCGCGAGGAAATAGGTGAAGAGCGAGGCGCCGCTGCTCTGCATGCCGTAGACGAGCGTCTTCATTGCGGGTTCTCGACGAGCCGGATGCTGTGAATGATCCACTGCGAGCGGAGAATGCTGAGCCCGAGGCGGCCCCGCCATTTGTCGTCGATCTCGCCCGGCCGGGGGAAGCTCAGCTCGCCGAACTCGGGCCGCCACGCCTTTCGTTCCTTGCCGTCCAGGATCGGTACGACCAACCCGTCGCGAACTCTGATAACAGAGACGTGTTTAACGCCGTTCTTGAGCACGGCGTTCCCCTTCTCGGTGGTCGGATTATCGCCGAACCCCTGGTCCCCCACCCACCAGAAGCTGGTGGTGGTGTCGTCCAGCTTCCCGGCCAACGTCCAGACGAAGCCGCGGCCGTGGTAGTCGAGGATGTGATCGAGGCCGTCGGACCCGCTGACGCGGGTGAATTCGATCGTCAGGTCGTAGTCGCCCGGCGGCATGCTGGGCAGGACGAGGCTCGTTCGCGGATTCTTGTCCCCGCACGTCAGTACAAGCTGGCCATTCACCCAATTGGCCGTCCCGGGCGGGAACACGTCAGAGGGAATCGCGACCTTCTTGAGCAGGTCGATCTCGTGCGGGATCGAGGGTTCCACGCGCGTCCCGAGCGGCGCGAGCGGGACCGTCCGTGGCCAGATGCGGTCGCGCAGGAACCAGATCGGCGTCGCGGTGACCAGGGCGAGAATCGCAATCAACGCCAGGACGGCCGACCACCGCCGTTCCCCCGCGCCCGCCCCGTGCGGGCCGAGCGGCGGCTTGCCGCCGGCGACGCGGCGCAGGTCGACCAATACGTCGTTCATGTGCGCATACCGGTCGCGCAGCTCGCGGGCCATGCACGCCTCGGCCACCGTCGCCAGCCCGCGCGGCGCGTGCGGGTTCCGCTCCAGCAGGCCGGGCGGAGGCCCGGCGGTGATCGTCTGGCGCGAGCGGGCCGGGCCGTACGGCAGGTGGCCGGTCAGCATTTCGTAGAGCATCACGCCGAAGCTGTAGATGTCGCACCGAGTGTCCTCCGCTTCGCCGCGGGCGACGGCCGGGGACATGTACGGCACCGTCCCCTCGCACACGTCGAGCGACTCGTCCTTGACTGAGTCGTTGGTCTTGAATTCCCCGACCAGCCCAAAATCGGCCAGGTAGGCCCGCCCCTCCTCGTCGAGCAAGACGTTGGCAGGCTTCAGGTCGCGATGGATGATTCCGCGGCTGTGGGCGAACGCGACCGCCTCGGCGACGTCGACCGCGACGCGACGCGTGAAGTCGGCCTCGGCCGGCTCGCCCGGCCGCAGCTTCGAGGCCAGCGACCCCGCCGGCATGTACGGCATCACGAAATATGGCCCGCCGGGAGGGCTGTCCACCTCCATCACCCGCACCAACCGCGGGTGATTCAAGTGGTACATGTGCCGCGCCTCGGCAAGAAACCGCCGCACCGCCTCGGCGTTGTCGGCCAGGTGCGGCTTGAGCCGCTTCACCGCGACATCCACGCCGGTGACCGGATGCCGGGAAAGGAAGACCTCGCCCATCCCCCCGTGGCCCAGCAGGCGGATGACGGGGAACCGGCCGATCGCCCCCGGCGCGGCCGGTGCGCCACTGCTACCGCTACCGTCGGACCCGCTGCTCATCGCGGGCCCGGCGGTCGTCTGCTCGTCGTCGATCTTGGAAACCGGGTAATCCAACGCCGCTCGCGATCCGCACGCATTGCACAAAGTGCGACCCGGGCGGCGCGTGGGCCCGATTCCCTCACGCCTTCCCTTTCTCACCGGGCCGCGATCCCAGCGCGTCAAGTGCGATGCGCATTATCCGCAATCAACCGCGGGAATGGCAAGCGGAACCCACCCGAGCATGAGTTGTTCACCGACCAGCGCTCGAGCCGGCCTGATGCGGAGCCGGCCGGAGGGCTCGAATTGTTCGGCCAATGTGAGGCGTGGGGCAATCCGGGCGTCCCGGGAGAAGAGCCGCCGCACGAGGTTCGGACAATTGCACTGGCGGCTGCGGTGGAGGAGGACGATGTGGGCGGGGAGACGCGAGCCGGTGCGTTCGCAGCGGTCGAGGATCTGCCGCACGGCGGCCAGCGCCTGCTCGTTGGACAGGTGCCCGCGGCCGCCCATGATGCGCTGCTTGAGAAACCAGGGGCGCGGGCTCTGCGCCTGCATGAGCGGGTCGTAGTTGCTCTCGATCGCCAGCATGTCCAGGTCGACGAATCGCTCGACCAGTTCCGCCGGCACGCGGCCGAGGTCGGTGGCGTAGCCGACGCGGCAGCCGAAGCCCTCGATCAGGAAGCCGTGCGAGCCTTCCTGGTCGTGGGCGAGCGCGATCGGGTCCATCCGTATTCCCGCGAGCGGCTCGAACGCGCCGTCGAAGCCGGTGATGTGGTCTTGCAGTTCGCCGTTGCAGATCTCCAGCAGGTCGGCGACGCGATTGGCATGGCAATAGACGCGAATTCCCCGTCGTCGGATCGCGTTGACCCATCCGGTGCTGAAGTGATCCCGATCGAGGTGAGTCAGGCAGATCGCGACGACGTCCAGCACCGTCGCCCCCGTCCCGTTCATGCGCGCCGCGGCGGTGCGCGGGCCGATCCCCGCATCAATCAACACCACGCCGGCCGGCGTCCGCACCACCGTGCAGTTCCCGCTCGACCCGCTGGCCAGCACACACAACTCCAACGACATCCGTGTCACTCCGAATACGCTTAAATCAAAACCAAATGCGCCGCCAAGACGCCAAGGCCGCCAAGAAGATAGCAGATGGTGAGGGGAATGTAAGGGACGCGGGGACGCTTGGGGCGGCCATTGCCCATTCACCTCCTCCGGTACTCCGCGGGAGGGAGAAAGATCCAATTGCTCCGATTTTGCGGCTTCCGTCGCGTCTTTGCGTCTTTGCGGCCGCCTTTGACTTCGATCAAAACGGGATCGGTTTCCATGGTCGGAGTCGGCTGCGGAACGGGTCGCGGAAGGTTTCGATGTATTCCTGGGCTTGGAGGAAGCCGTCGATCTTGCGGAAAGCGGTGAGATAGAGGATCCGCCGGGCCACGGTTTCGAGGCGGAAGCACCAGTAGAGGGCCATCAGCGGGTTGATGAACAACTCGCTCCCGGCGGTCCTCGTCGTTCGCTGATGGTTCCCGAATTTGCCTTCGATCGCGGAAAGGATCGATGTGCAGACGATGCTCGGGTGGGATTCGGTCTTGGCGAGGACGTACTCCGTCGCCTCGCGATACCGCCGCACTTCCGACATTTGAGGCATTAACGAGAACGCGCCGAGGTATCCGCCCGATTCGGTCAATGCGGCGATCGCTTCCAGGACTTGCGCGTGGGAGACGCCGTGGAAGGCGTCGATGCCGAAGCCGAGGGTGACGAGAAGCTTTCGGGGCACATCGGCGGGGTCGAGAAGATCGACCGCCGAGATGCTGCTGACGTCTTCGACTGGGGTGCCGAGTCCCTGCTCGTCGCCGCGCATCAGGCTGTCGGTGCCCCCATCGACGAGGATCACTGTGTCCACTTTCAGTTCGCGGACGAGCACTTCGTATGCGCTGGCGACGGGGCGCGGGCCGGTGCGTTCGAAGCAGTAGATCGGGACGTCGTCGCCGCGGTCGCGGAACCACTGGCAGAGGTGCTTCTCGGGAAAGTAACTGTCGCTGCCGAGCGAGTCGGCGGTGATCTCGACCAGGTTGGGCATCAGTCGACGCCCCGCGGCGGGGCGCAGCGTCGAGAACGAGAGGTTCCCGAGGAACACCTGCCTGCCGCTGTCGCGGAGGGCGAAATAGAGCGGGAGCCCGCTGAAGACGTCGAACCCGCCGCCGGCGCCGGCGATCAGGATGCGCCGGGCGGGCTCGAGTTCGTCGAAGAAGGGGAGCTTGAGTCCGATCATTCGGTGACCTGATGGCAAGAGAAGATCGCGTCAGTCACACGCACGGCTTCTTCCTTTGAGACGACGGATGGACTGGAAATCGTACGGGTTCGCGCCGGTGGGGCAATCCGGACCGGGTCGCGAACTCATTCTCCCTGGAACCGCCGTTTGCGGCTTCGCGAACGAAGCGCCTCCCCTCGTTGCGATCGGATTGCGAAACCGCCCAGCGATCTTCCAGCGTTTCCCACCGAATCACGACTCCCCCGGCTCCCTCCCCGTGGGAAAACCAAAAACAAAACGGTCGCCCGTTGGGCGACCGTTCTGCTGAGGCGTTCTGAACCCGCGTCACTTACGACACCGCAGCCAAAATCTGCTTCGCCCCGAGGCCCACGTAATTGAGCACGTCATCCGGCTCGCGCCCACTCTTGGGGATCTGCGTGACGTACAGGTTCTTCAGCTTGATGTCGTCCCCGCTGTTGGCGATCGCGATGGCGATTTCCGCATCGAGCCCGCCGGTGTAGTTGTCCTCGACGGTGACGATCGTCCCGCCGCTGCGGGCGGCGATCTGGAGGACGTCGTCGGTCTTCAGCGGCAGCGAGTACGCGTCGATCACGGTCACCTTGCGCCCGCTCTTGGCCAGCTCGTCGGCGGCCTTGAGGCACTCGTGGACCATGTACCCGGCGCTGACGAAGCACCCGTCCTTGCCTTCGCGCAGGACCTTGAACCCGCCGACTTCGAACGTCTCTTCGGGCTTGTAGAGGATCTTGGTGTCGGCCCGGAGGGTGCGCTGGTAGCAGGTGCCATCGAGGTTGGCCATCAGCTCGGTGATCTTGTAGCAGCTCACCGCGTCGGCGGGGAAGAAGTAGCGGCAGGCGGGCTGGCCGTTGTAGTTCTTGGTGTGGCAGAAGCTGCGGAAGAAGGCCACGTCCGGCAGCGACATCTGGCTGGGCCCGTCGGCGGCCAGCGTCACGCCCGCGTGCGAGCCGGTCAGCTTCAGGTTCGCGCCGCTGATGATCCCCATCTCGATCTGGTCGTAGGCGCGGGTGAAGAATTTGGCGAACGTCGAACAGAACGGGATCTTCCCCGCCGCCGACACGCCCACCGCCGCGCTGATCATGTTCTGCTCGGCGATCTTGCATTCCAGGTATTGGTCCGGATACCGCTTGGCGAACCACTCGGCGTGGGTCGAGTTCTTCACGTCGGCGTCCAGCCCCACGACCCGCTTGTCCGCCTCGCCCAGCGCGACAAGCGCCGCACCGTACGCCTTGCGCGGGGCGATCCCCTTGCCGGCGCTCAGGTCCTTGTCGAGGCCGACCATCGCGAGCCCCTCCGCAAAGGGCTTGGCCTTGATCGGCTTCTTCTCGACGGCCGGGGCCTTGGCGGTGATCGCGGCGATCTTCAACTCGCCATTGAGCTTGTAGTCGGCGACGTTGAGGTCTTTGGCGGTGCGGTCGAGCTCGCCGAGCACCTCGCTCAACTTGTCCTTCTTGACCGGCGTGCCGTGCTTGCCCGTGCCCTGTTCGTCCGCGGCGCCCCAGCCCTTGATGGTGCGGGCGACGATCGCCAGCGGGCGCTTGCCGTTCTGCACGACGTGCAGTTCGCTCAGCGCGTTGCCGATGTCGCGCGGGTCGTGCCCGTCGATCACGCGGACGATGAAGCCGAAGGCCTCGAGCTTTGCGGCGAGGCCCTGGTAGCTCTGCTGCGGGCTGACGTAGTCGCTCTGGGCCAGCTCGTTGGCGTTGAAGATCGGGATGACGTTGGTGAGGGCGTGGTCGACGATGAAGTCGGCGGCCTCCCAGATCTGCCCTTCACGCGACTCGCCGTCGCCGATGATGCAGTAGATGTTGCGGTCGACCTTGTCCATCCGGGCCGCGGCGCCCAGGCCCGCGGCGACGGAGAGCCCCTGGCCCAGCGAGCCGGTGGCGGCGTCGAAGAAGTGGATGCCGAGCTGCGGGTTCGGGTGCCCGTCAACGGGCGAGGCGATCGCCCGCAGGTCCATCGCGTCCTGCCGTGTCATCGGCCGCGAATCGGCCTTGCTCTTGCCGATCGCCGCACCGAGGTCGGCCAGGGCCGCGTAGATGATCGGGACGGCGTGGCCCTCGGACAGCACGAGCCGGTCCGACGCCGCGTTCCACGGGTCCTTGGGGTCCCACCGCATCTGGTGGTACATCAGCACCGTGACCAGGTGGGTCAGCGAGAGGGCGGTCGACGGGTGGCCGCTCCCGGCAGACGTCGTCATCTCGACCGACAATTTCCCCAGGTCCAGGGCCTTCCGATTCACGGCGGCTTCAAAGCTCATAACGTCTCCGCAGTTCTGAGTGCGACGGTTGGTCTTTCCGGGCGCTCTGTCGCAACTTCCTGCATGCGAGAGCGCGAGTCCCGGAGAATAGCGGATGGGGGCGAGGGTCGCAATCCGTTCCGTAGGGGCGAACCCTGTGTTCGCCCGATGGTAGGGGGTGAACCTCGTGTTCACCCTCTCTTTGCGGCCGTAAAAAGCCGGGTGAATACACGATTTGCCCCCTACACAAAGGGCGAACACAAGGTTCGCCCCTACGACGATTGACCGTGTCCCGGCGCCCGCCCATCATCCAAGTTATGAGCGATCTCGATGTCTCCGGCCTCCTGACCGTCCAACAGGCGATTCGCGTTCTCGATACGGTGCCCGTGACGCCGCGGACGATTCGCGTGCCCCTCGCGCAGGCGGAGGGCCTGTGGCTGGCGCGGTCACTAACGGCGGACCGGGATTACCCGCCGTTCGACAAGAGCCAGATGGATGGGTATGCGGTACGCCGGGCGGACGTCGCGAATCTGCCGGCCGAACTGCTCAAAGTGGGCGAAGTGGCAGCGGGGCGGACACCGGACCGCTCGGTCGAACCCGGTGAGGCCATCGCGATCATGACCGGCGCGCCGATCCCGCAGGGGGCGGAAGGAGTCGTGCCGGTCGAGGACGTGGAGGTCGTCGATGAGCAGACGATCCGCGTCGTCCATTCCGGCGGCGACCCGGCGCGGTTCATCGCCCGCCGGGGATCCGACTGCGCCGCGGGGCTGACGGTGCTCGAGGCAGGCGCCCGCCTCAGCCCGGCGCAGATCGCCGTCGCGGCGAGCATCGGGGCGGACGAGGTGGAGGTGTTCGACCGGCCTCACGTCGCGGTCCTCGCGACCGGGGACGAACTGGTGCCGGCCGGGCAGGCGCCGGGGGCGGCGCAGATCCGAAATTCCAACACGCCGATGCTCGTCGCGCTCCTGCGACGGCTCGGATGCGACGTGACCGATCTCGGCACCGTCCCCGACCAGCCCGACGCGATCCGCGACGCGCTGGTCCGCGGCCTGGCCTACGACGCCCTGTTCGTCACCGGCGGGATGAGCATGGGCGAATACGACTACGTCCCCCGATTGCTCAAGGAGATCGGCGTCGACCTGCAAATCACCAAGCTGCGGATCAAGCCGGGCAAGCCGTTTGTGTTCGGAACTTGGGAGGGCGAGGCTCCCGCCGAGCCGAATCGCTCGCAATCCGAAAAGCCCGGCTCGGCGGGAGCCTTGCCCTCCCGGTTTGTCTTCGGATTACCGGGCAACCCGGTCAGCGGGTTCGTCTGCACGATCCGGCTGGCGTCGCGGCTCTTGGCGCGGCTGGCGGGAGGGACGCCGGAGGACCGCTGGCTCAGCGGGAAGCTCGATACGGGGCTTCCCGCCAACGGCCCGCGCGAGTTTTACCAGCCGGTGGTTCGGACGGTCGCGCGCGGGCGGGACAGCTCGCACGCCGAGATCGCGACGATCACGCCGCTGAAGTGGAAGGGATCCGCCGACCTGTTCACCCTTGCCCGCGCCAACGCCCTGCTCGTCCGCGCCGAAAACGACCCGGCGATGCCGAAGGGGACGGTCGTGCGCGTGCTGGAGCTTTGACGGCAAGCCTTCTTGTTGGAGGTTCTTCGTCGGCCGCTCCCGGGCTCCGTGAGGGCACCTATCCGCGCGGTTGGGATTTCTTGTCCTGGGCCAGCTTGAGGACCTCGCGGCATGTGGAGGGGAAAACGCGTGATAGGCCCTTGAAAAGGAGGATTCCGATAAGAGGTACGCCAATGAACAATGCGATCGCAAATGTGTCGTGATAGAGGTTCAATTGGCCGTCCTGCAAGATCCTGCCGTCGGAGAGGAAAACTTGGTGCCTCTGCTCCTCAACAATGTAGACGGTCTTCGAGAAATAGCTCTTCCATCCAATGTCGAATATGCCGAATACCACATCCGAGATTTTCAGAGCACAAATCCAAGCGAGCGAGATAGTCGAGACGACCAGGAAGAATGCCACGACGGCCGCGGCCGAGCGAACGTCTCGATGTTGCCGCCTCCAGTGCGCAAGGACACCGACCAGGACGAACGCCACAAATATCGCGAAGTAAACCTTTTCGCTCATGAAAGGCCTCCAGGATACAGTTCACTTGGCGAATGCTTCCACGACGAGTTTGACGTCCGCCCGGCTGGTAAGGACTTATTTCTTCCCATTCGTGGGCGGCAGATCCGGCACGGCGCAGCCGATTGCGCGCGTCCTGGGGTGGGCCACCGGATTGCCCGCCAGCACGGCGGCCAGGGCGTCGCGGAGGTCGTGCGCGGTGACGACGTTCCGGGCTTTGCCGATCGCGACGTATTGGTCGTCGATGCGGCCCTCGTATTGAGTCTCGCCGCGGTCGTTGAGGACGACCGTCGTCGGCACGGAACCGATGCCCAACCGGCCGACCAGCTCGTGCCGCCGGTCGATCAGGACCGGGATCGTGTAGCCGTAATCCCTCGCATGTTTGCGGGCATCGTCGGGCGTGAGCGCGGGGTCGACGTGGATCAGGTAAACAGGCACGTCTTTCGCCCTTGATTCGGCGGCGAGCCGCTGGATCTGCGGCGCGTAGCCGTTGCAGATCGGGCAATCCTGCAGCACGAAGACCAGCACGGCCGCGCGGTGGGGCGCCACCGTCAACGGCTCATACGCCTTGCCGTTGATTCCCGTGAGCCGGATTGGCGCCGGCGCGGTGGCCGGCGTCTCAGCCGCGGCGAGGGGCGCGATTGACAAGAGGGCGAACAACGAGACGAGCGAGCGACATCGCACAAGGCACCTCCGAGGAGAAGGGGGGCCACCGTGATGGGATGCTACGAACCTCGACACGCTCGGGCAATGCGTTTGCCCCGCGGAGTGTGGGAGTGCAGGGCAGAATCGTGACCGCTTCCCTGTGACACGGGGTTTCCAACCCGTGCGAACCACGTCTGCCAAGGGAGGGGACCCATGGATGTCAAATGAACGCCAACTCCCCTTGTCTTCCTGCATGGAACTGGGAAATTTCCGCACGCGCTGTTGGACAGAACACCGCCGGCGGGGCGATATCGAGGCATGATCGGGCCGGACCGCACGGTCCGGCTTTGACCATTGTCGGATGTCCGGGGATTCTCGACGTCCGGGACCGTCGAACGACGAAGCCCCGCTGATTGGGCGGGGCTTCGTCGTTCTGCACATGAGTTGTCGGAATAATCGGCCGGGCTTACTTCGCCTTGGCGGTGCGCGACTCGCCGCCGGACATCTCCGCGGCACCGGCCTTGGGGGTCGTCGGCGGCGCCTTGGGCGCGCGGCTGATCTCGACCAGGTAGCTCTTGCCGTTGTCGTCGCGGGTCATGAAGACGACCTCGGTGCCCGGCTTGAACATGCGGGCCTCCCGCGCCAGGACCGAGTCGGGCGTGAACCGCTTGTAGCTGTTCACCTTGCCCGGCACCAGCGCGGTGACGGCCTTCCCGTCGGACGTCTCAATGTCCACAGCCGGCGTCTTGCCCCCATCGACCTCCTGCTCGCTCAGCTTGGTCACCTTGCCGGTCTGCGGATCGCTGTAAGGGAACATCGTTGTGGCTACGTACGGCTGGCCGGGGGAGGGCGGCAGGAAGGTCACGTAAAGCGGCTGGTCTTTCTTGTATTTCTGGACCGCATCCACCATGGCCGTGTCGGGCTGCATTTTGCCCTTCTCGTCCTTGACCATCGGGAAGGTGAACTCGTAACTCTCGCCGTACTTCAGCAGGCGGGCGATCGGCGCGCCGGTATTGGGCGCGTTGTAGAATTCCTCGAAGAGGAACCCGTGTGGATTTTCCTCGGCGGGCGTGACCTCGATCTTCTTGATGTAATCGATCGCCTGAACCCCATTCCATTGGGCGAGTTTCATTTTCACCACGTCGCCCTTTTGCAGCTTATCGACGGTGGTTTGAATGTCGGGGTCCGGGTCGGCCGGGTTCTTCCCGCCGACGACGGCTTGGATCCGGCCCGACCCGTTGATATTGGTGAAGAGAGAAACCGAACGCTTCTTGCCGCCCACCATGGCTTCTTGGGAGGCGACGAACCGGAGGGTCAGGTCCTTCGGCTCCTTGGGCTGCTGCATGTTGTTGCCGTAGCCGTTCCGGACGTTGTTGCTGTTGCTATTGCCCGGGGGCACGACGATGCCGCCGGCGCCGAAGGCCAGGGCAGGAAGGGACAGGGCGGACGTCAGGGACAGCACGACACACCACGATGGCCGTTGCATGGTTTGCTCCCGTTTGCAGGAAAGGCGGCGGCAGGCAGCCGATCCGCCGGTAGGCTACCGAAACCGTAATCGCCGCTCAAGGTAAATCGCGCCCCAACTAAAACGCCAAACTCGTGCAAATATTTCGACGGCTGGGTTTGGTGGGTGGGCGCGGGTGCGGCTCCATATAATGAATGTATGGCAACCGTTTGCCCCATTTGCAAGCGCCGGTTCGAACCGCCGCCGGAAGAGCAGGGTGATCGTCGAGCCGCTGGTCCCTCGTCCTTTCCGTTTTGCAGCGAGCGATGCAAACTGATCGATCTCGGGCGGTGGCTGGATGGGCAGTATCAGATTCCGGTTGCGGAGGATGATTTGGACGAGGGGAGTGGGGAGTAGCGCCGGAAAGGCGACGCGGGGACACGGGGACGGGGAGACGCGGGGGGGAAGAGGTAAAACGCCGTATTTTGTGCTGATTTGGGGCTCTCCTTCCCCGCGTCTCCCCGTCCCCGTGTCCCCCCGTCTTCTCTCCCCCGAACCATCCGCTCGCTTAATCGGGCGTCCCGAATATAATGCCGCCGCGACTCGGCAGTGCGCGGCCTGACACCTCGGGCGGCGCCAGAGCAAGGGAAAAGGAGATCCGTCCATGCCGGACGAAGCGGTGAGCCTGCGAGACATCAACTGGCGGGAGACGTTCCCGTTTACCCACCTGTTCCGCGCGTTCCGCGTGGCCGTGCACCCGTCGAAGCTGATCATCGCCCTGGTGGCCCTCGGGTGCCTCTGGTGCGGCGGGTTGATCCTCGATGCGATCTGGCACCACAACCACCAGGTCACGGCAAGCGAGCGGAATGACCTCGGGTCCGTGCAGACGGTACCCCATCGTGTTGGGCGGAACCCCCTTGCCGATTCCAACGCAATGACGGCGTACGAGGCTGCCGTGGCTCGCGGGGACATCACGACGGCCCGCGCGACAATCGAGCAGATCTCGTCCGAAGGCACCGAGGCGGTCGCGAACACTCGATACGGCATCTTTCACACGTTCTTCGATTACGAGACCACACAGGCCAACAACATCCTCATGTTCCGCGGCTCGCCCTTCGAGTCGGTCTGGCGATTCGTCGCCGTCGGCCCGATGTGGCTCTGGTCGAATCACCCGCTGTTCGCGGTCCTCTACACGGCCTGGTTCCTGCTGATCTGGTCAGTCTTCGGCGGGGCGATTTCGCGCATCGCGGCCGTGCATGTGGCGCGGGACGAGAAGATCTCTGTCCGCCATGCGCTGACGTTCTCGGTCGGCAAGATCCTCAGCTTCGTCTTCGCCCCGATCATCCCGGTGGCGATCGTGCTGGGCATCGGCGTGGTGATCGCGATCGCGGCGTTTGTCCTGCTGCACATCCCGTACGTCGGTCCGGTGATCGCCGCGCTGTTTTACTGCCTGGCGCTGCTCGGCGGGTTCGTGGCGACCCTGGTCATCCTCGGGACGCTCGGCGGGTTTAACCTGATGTACCCGACCGTGGCCGTCGAGGGCTCCGACAGCTTCGACGCGATCAGCCGGTCGTTCAGCTACGTCTTCGCACGCCCGTGGCGGATGCTGTGGTACACGCTCGTGGCCGTCGTTTACGGGGCGATCTGCTACCTGTTCGTCCGGTTCTTCGTCTGGATGGTGCTGGCGGTCACCTGGTTCTTCATGAGCTGGTTCCTGGGGCACTACACGGGCGAGACCGGGCACGCCATTCACCCGGCGGACGTTTGGCCGCTGATGGTCCCGCAGCCCGGCGCGGGAGACCCGAACAACGTGCTCCCGTACACCCCGGCGTACGAGCACCTGAAGGGGACCGAAACCGTCGCCGCCGGGCTGTTCGTCTGGTGGAATTACCTCGTGATCGGCCTGATCGGCGCGTTCGCAATCAGCTTCTACTTCTCGGCCAACACGATCATCTACTACCTGATGCGGCGCGAGGTGGACGCGACCGAGCTGGACGACGTCTACGTCGAGGAGAGCGACGAAGACCTGGAGGAACCCGCCAGCCCCGCGGCGGCCGGTGCCCCGGGCACGGCGGTCATTCGCGAAACCGCCACCGTCCGCGTCTACGAAACCGAAGAGGGCGCCCCGGCCCCCACGCCGCCCGCAACCGAAACCCCCGCCGCCCCACCCCCGCCCCCGGCGGGGCAGGGCGCCTAACATAAGGGTCAACGCCGCACTCGTAGCTCAATTGGATAGAGCATCGGTCTTCGGAACCGAGGGTTGCAGGTTCGAGTCCTGCCGAGTGCGTTACTCCTGTCCGATTCGAAAACCGCGAATGCTCGGAAGCCGGGGTTACCTGTGGCTATCCGAGCCGGATGGCGCTGTTACTTCTGCGAGCGTCGTTTGGGCCGCTGGCTTGGGGGCGAGAAGGCAAAACAGGCCAAGGGCGGCGATCACCGGTCCGAGGGCAAACAGCAGAGGGGTTGACGAGCCGGTGCGTTCGATGGATTCGGCGAGGAGCCAGGGGCCGGCCGCGGAACCGAGGACCGTGAGGAGCTGGGCGGCGCCTTGGATGGCGCCGAGGTGCCGGCGGCCGAAGACCTGAGCCCAGCACATGAAGAACACGACCGTGACCAGGCCGGCCGCCGTGCCCATTGTGACGGCGTAGGCGTAGGTGAAGCCCGGGCCGCGGGCCAGGGGCAGCGAGAACAGGGCCGTGGCAAGGAGAAACATCGCCGAGGCCATGACACGCCCGATGGGCCAGCGCTGGGCCAGCCAGCCGCCCAACAGGTTCGCGGCCATGCCCGTGAAGGTGATGACGGCGAGGACGATCAGCACCGTCTTCGGGCCCATGCCGTGCTCGGTGAGGACGGCCTCGTTGAAGAGCATCAGGCCCGATGAGACGAGGCTGAAGGCGAACCCACCCAGCGCGAAGGCCCAGAACGCCGGCGACGCCATCGCCTCGGCGAGGGTGAGGCCCCATTCGACCTCGGATTCATCGGAGACCGGCGTTGACAGTTGTTCGCCGCCGTCGACGCTCAGGCCGATGGATTCGGGCGTTCGGCGGACGACGATCCAGGCGAGCGTGGAGAACCCGATCGCGAGTACCCAACCCAGCGTCTCCCACGTGGGCCTCCACCCGGCCCGTTGCACGGCGTACCCGACGCCGGGGAACGCGATGACAAATCCGACCCCGGCGAGAATGGAGTAAACGCCCATTGCGGTCGGCAGGCGGCGTACGAACCACTTGCCAACGATCGCAATGCTCACGACTGAAAGGGCGCTTTGCCCAAGCCCGCGCGTGACGGTCAGCGTGACCCACAACGACGTGGCGTGGGACGCCCGGGCCATGGCCAGCACGCTGAAGCCGAGCGCGGCGCTGACAACGCTCAGGACCGCGCGCGACCCGAAGCGGTCGATGAGCGGCCCGCAGGCGAGGCAGAAGGCGGAGCCCAGGAGCGTCGCCACGAGGTTGATCTTGCCGAAGTCGACATGGGATAGGTTCAGGTTGCGGAGCATCGGCTCCGTGACGAGCCCCAGGCCCTGAGAACGCCCCGGCAGGGTCGCGACCATCGCCAGCGCGGCGACGGCGAGGTTGACCCAGCCGTAATAGACCGCTCCTCCTTGTTGCCGCTCCGGCCTGTCGTCCGCCACGGCACGGTCGGTCATTGCTCGTCCTCCCCGGGGGGAAGAAACACGAAGCTGTCGGCCATCGGATCGCTCCGCAACAACAGTTCGGCGACGTCGGATGTGACCGTGGTGCGCCGGCCGCGGCGGAAGACGGTCCCGCAGTCGTCGATCGCCTGGCTCATGGGGCCCAGGTATACCGAAATACAGACCGGTAATCCTGCCCCCCGGCAGTTGCCGATTAGTTGACGTAGGCTATACTTCACTTATGCAATCATTGCAGGACGCAAGCAATGTATCGACTGGGGCATATCTGTCCGCGCAAGAGTTGTTCGATACGGTTCCGCTGGTCATGCGGATCATCCGTAAGTATATGCGCCAGCACCGCTCAGGGCTGACGGTGGCGCAGTTTCGGACGATTTATTGCGTGAGCCAATCGCCGAACAGTTCGCTGTCGGATGTGGCCGATTCGATCGGGCTCTCCCTCCCGGCGATGAGCCGGATGGTGGATGGGCTCGTTGACAAGGGGTATCTGGACCGTCGAACCTGCATCAATGACCGGCGGCATGTGCGGCTGTCGGTTACGCCGCGGGGGGAGACGGCCCTGCGGGAATCGCGGGAACTGGCCCAAGCCCAATTGGCCGAGGTCGTCAGCCAACTCTCTGGCCAGCAGCAGAGGGAAATGATCCAGGTCATGCGGGTGGTTCGCGACGTCTTCACGGCTGAAGTGGTTTCGGAGTCGGCCGAGCATGTGCCCTGTCCCGATCCGGATCCGGGCAAGACGTAGGGGATCATCGAAGTCCCGTCGTTCGGTTCGTCTCGTCGTTGATGTGGTTGTCTGCCTGAGTTTGCCCTATGTGGATTGTTCGCCTCGCACTTCGCCGGCCCTACACCTTCGTCGTCATGGCGATCGCGATCGCCCTGATGGGCCTATGGGTCATCTTCTTCAGCATGTCGACCGACATTTTCCCGGAGGTCGACATCCCGGTGATCTCGGTCATCTGGCGGTACGACGGCATGACCCCTTCGGAGATGGAAGGGCGGGTGACGCGGACTTACGAAGGGATCCTGACGACGACCGTCAACGACATCGAGCACATCGAGAGCCAGTCGGTTTACGGCGAAGGGATCATTCGCATTTACTTCCAGCCCAACGCGAGGATCGCCGAGGCGGAGGCGCAGGTCACGGCGGTCTCGCAGACGGCGTTGCGGATGATGCCGCCCGGCATGCAGCCGCCGCTGATGCTGAGGTACAGCGCGTCGACGGTGCCGATCGTGCAGCTTTCGCTCAGCAGTGGCTCGCTGCCCGAGCAACAGCTCTTTGACATCACCAACCAATTCCTGCGTCCCGACCTGGCGACGGTGCAGGGGGCGATGCTGCCGTGGCCTTATGGCGGGAAGCAGCGGCAGGTAATGGTCGACCTGGAACCGGACAAGCTCTACGCCTTCGGCCTGTCGGCCGCCGACATCTCCACCGCGATCAACCAGCAGAACCTGATCGTCCCCTCGGGCACGGTGAAGATCGGGCCCAAGGAATACCCGGTGCTGCTGAACTCCAGCCCGACGGTGGTCAAGGCGCTCAACGACCTGCCGATCAAGTCGGTCAACGGGACGACGGTCTTCATCCGGGACGTGGCCCACGTCAGCGACAAGTACATGCCGCAGACGAACATGGTCCACATCGACGGGAAGAAGGGCGTGCTGGAGCCGATTTACAAGCTGGGCGGCGCCTCGACGCTCGACATCGTCAAGCGGGTGAAGGCGGCGGTGCAGCAGGAGATGCCCCGTCTGCCGGGCAACGGCGACCTGAAGATCACGCCGCTGTTCGACCAGTCGATCTTCGTCCGCGCCGCGGTGATGGGCGTGGTGAAGGAGGCGGTGATCGCCGCCGCCCTCACCGGGTTGATGATCCTGCTGTTCCTGGGCTCCTGGCGGAGCACGCTGATCATCTGTATCTCGATCCCGCTGTCGATCCTCGTCTCGATCATCGTCCTATGGGCGCTGGGCGAGACGCTGAACGTGATGACGCTGGGCGGCATGGCGCTGGCCGTCGGCATCCTGGTCGACGACGCCACCGTGGAAATTGAGAACATTCACCGCAACCTGCACCAGCGCAAGCGCCTGGTGAAGGCGATCCTCGACGGTGCGCAGCAGATCGCCGTGCCGGCGTTCGTCTCGACGCTCTGCATCTGCATCGTGTTCGTGCCGGTCTGGTTCATCACCGGGGCGGCCAAGAGCCTGTTCATCCCGCTGGCGATGGCGGTCGTCTTCGCCATGATGACCAGCTACCTGCTGAGCCGGACCCTCGTGCCGACGATGGTCCATTACCTGCTGGAAAATGAAGTAGAGTTGTACGGCGGGGTCGAGCAGGACGGCGTCGCTCACCATCACGCCAACGCCCATGCCCACGTGACGTTCCTGGCCTCGCTGATGTGGGGCACGGTCGCGTTCATCGTGCTGGCGATCGTCGCCGCGGCCGGCCTGGTCGTGGCGAAGCTCGGGTTCGGCTGGCTTCCGGACTTCGTTGCCGAGTTCCCGCAGACCGCGCGGACCAGCGCCCTTTGGGCGACGATCGACGTGTTGCGGGTCGTCGTCTTCGGCGTCGTCGCGCTGGCAGTGCTCTACTACATCTTCCAGAACAACTGGATCTGGCGCACGCACCAGGCGTTCAACGGCGTGTTCGAGCGGTTCCGCAAGGTGTACGGCGGGTACCTGCAACTGGCCCTGAAGCACCGGTGGATGTCGCTGGCGATCTTCGCGACGTTCGTCGTCGGGTCGTGCCTGCTGCTGCCGTTCGTCGGCCGCGACTTCTTCCCGGCGGTCGACGCCGGCCAGTTGCGGCTCCACGTCCGCTGCCCGGCGGGCACGCGGGTGGAGGAGTCCGAGCGCTACTTCGCCCGGGTGGAAGACTTCCTGCGGACCCGGATCCCGGCCAACGAGGTCAAGGAAATCATCGACAACATCGGGATCCCCAACAGCGGCATCAACATGTCGCTGAGCGACGGCTCGCAGATCTCCCCGGCCGACGGGGAAATCCTGATCGCCCTCAACGAGGAGCACCACCCGACGGCGGATTACATGCGCAAGATCCGCCAGGCGCTGCCCCAGCAATTCCCGGGCATGGGCTTCTGGTTCCAGCCGGCCGACATCGCGACGCAGGTGCTGAACTTCGGCATCCCCGCGCCGATCGACGTGCAGTTGGTGGGGACGCACATGACGTCGGACGCGACGCTGAAGTTTGCCAAGGAACTGAGCCGCCGGATCAGCGGCGTGCCGGGCGCGGTCGACGTGCACATCCACCAGGTGTATGACGCGCCCGACCTGCGGATCGAGGCCGACCGGACGCTGGCCGACCAGACCGGCGTCCGCCAGCAGGACCTGGCCAACTCGCTGCTGGTCTCGCTCTCGTCCAGCGGGCAGACGGCGCCGAACTACTGGCTCGACCCGAAGCGCGGCGTGCAATACTCCGTCTCGGCGATGACGCCGCAGTACAAGCTCAACTCGATGTCGGCGTTGCAGAACCAGCCGATCGTCGGCCCCGGCCTCGATGGGCCGCAGTTGCTGGGGAACCTGGCGACGATCAAGCGGGGCACCAGCCCGGTGAACATCACGCACTACAACATCGCGCCGACGTTCGACATCCAGGCCAATGTGCAGGATGCCGATTTGGGCTCCGTGTCGACCCACATCCAGCGGATCGTCGACGAGATGAAGAAGTCGGCCGACTTCCCCAAGGGGACGCTGGTCAACCTTCGCGGGCAGGTCCAGAGCATGGATACGTCCTTCCGGGCCCTGGGCATCGGGATCATCGGGGCGGTCATCCTCGTCTACCTGCTGATGGTGGTGAACTTCCAGAGCTGGCTCGACCCGCTGATCATCCTGATGGCCCTCCCGGGCGCGATCGGCGGGATCGTGTGGATCCTCTTCGCCACCCGCACGACGATCAGCGTGCCGAGCCTGATGGGCTCGATCATGTGCATCGGCGTGGCGACGGCGAACTCGATCCTGATGATCACGTTCGCCAACGACCACCGGAAGGCGACTGGGGCGGATGCGACGGGCGCCGCGTTCGCCGCCGGGCTGACCCGCCTGCGGCCGGTCATCATGACGGCGCTGGCGATGATCATCGGCATGTTGCCGATGTCATTGGGATTGGGCGAAGGCGGCGAGCAGAACGCGCCGCTGGGCCGGGCGGTGATCGGCGGACTGACGGTGGCGACGTTCTACACGCTGTTCTTCGTCCCCGTCGTCTACAGCGCCCTGCGGAAGCACCCGCCGCACCGTGCGGTGGAGCCGGAATTGCAGGAGCCTTAGCCCGATTAACCGAATACGGGTCGCAAGCGACCCGGCTACACGGGTGCTGAAATCGCCACTAGGCCCATTGGCAGAGGCGAACGGGAGTCGATCAAAGATAGTAAAAGCTCGTAAGAGGAACGGAGACGTTGATTATGGAAACGACCAAGTGGCCGGCCCCGCCGGCGCCCAAGCACCGGCCGACCTCCAAGCCGCCGCATGACGGCGTGGAGTACGACGTGCCCGTCCGGCCGGGCCACGGGCCGGCGCCCGATCACGGCGCCGCGGGCCACGGGCACGACGACGACCTCTCGCACATCGAAGTGCGCCCGCCGCGGCGGGCGGCGATGGTGCTGGTCGGCTTGCTCGTGGTGGGCTTGCTGGCGGCGCTGTTGGCGGTGGGGTGGATTCCCCGCGAGCGGGTGAGCGCGGAGACGGCGGCCACCGCCGACGCGGCGCTCAACGCGCCCGTCCCGGTGAACGTCATCCATGCGACGCAGGCCCCGGCGGTCACGACGATCTCGCTGCCCGGCAACCTCCGCCCCTGGCAGGAGGTCTCCATCTTTGCCCGAACGACCGGGTACATGAAAGGCTTCTACGTCGACATCAGCAACCAGGTGAAGGCCGGGCAGTTGATGGCCGACGTCGACACGCCGGAAGTCGACCAGCAGCTCAAGCAGGCGCAGGCCGCGGTGTTGCAGGCGAAGGCCGCCGCCCTGAAGGCGCAGAGCGACTTGGGCCTGGCGCAGGTGACCTACAACCGCTACGAGCAGCTTTCGCATACCGGCAGCGTTACCCAGCAGGACCTGGATACCGCCCGCTCGACGTTGCAAGTCGACCAGGCGAACCTCGAGGCCGCCAAGGCCAACATTGCGGCGGCAGAGGCGAACGTGAACCGGCTGACGCAGATGGTCTCGTTCGAGAAAGTGACCGCGCCGTTCGATGGCGTCGTCACCGGCCGCACGTTCGACGCCGGCGCGCTGATCAACGCCGACCCGACCAGCGCCGACATCAAGCCGATGTTCAAGATCGCCGAGAACGACGTGCTTCGCGTCTTCGTGAACGTCCCGCAGTCGTGCGCCCTGCAGATCCGAAAGGGGATGCAGGTGAAATTGACGGCCCGCGAGCTGCCGGGCCGGACGTTTACCGGGTCGGTCATGGGGACGACCAACTACCTCGACCAGACGAACCGCACGCTGCTGACCGAGGTGAAGGTGAAGAACGAGCAGAACGCCGACGGCACGTTTGCGCTGCTGCCGGGCATGTACGTGTCGGTCGATTTCGAGCTCAAGCGGGACAAGCCCCCGCTGGTGATTCCGGCCCCCGCGCTGGTTTACAACGCCGACGGGACGCAGGTCGCCATCGTGCAGGACGGCAAGGTCCACTTCGTGAAGGTCGACCTCGGCAACGACTCCGGCAACGAGGTGGAGATCGTCAACGGCCTGTCCGGCGACGAACAGATCATCGCCACCCCCGGCGAACGCATCGCCGAAGGCGTCGCGGTGAAGGTCGTCGGCGGTGACGAAGAGCCGAAAAAGGATTAACCGCGAAGACGCGAAGAAAAGAAGAGAGAGGAATGGACCCATGGTGGCTCATCCTCTCTCTTCTTTTTTCTTTGCGTTTGCTTCGCGTCTTCGCGTCGTTGCGGCCAATCGTCTTTTATTGAGAGATCGAGACTGAGCTTCGGACCGGCTCGATGAGGAGTTCGTGGTCGACCGAGCGGTTGTCGGCGTCGTGGAAGCGGGTGCGGAGCAGCAGGCGGTCGTTGCAGCGGCAGACGATGTCGGGGATCGGCGCGCCGGTGCGGGGGGCGAGATAGAGTTCATCGGGCGCGAAGGGGCGGCCGGCCAGGTCGCGGAAGTAGCAGTTCATGTCAGGGTCCGTGTCCCACGACAGCTCGCCGCGGGAGTAGTGGAGCCGGTAGCGGCCTCGGGTGACGAACCGGCGGAAGCTTTCGATGTCGTCGAACCGCCGGCCCGTGCGATCGAAGTCGATCAACAGGTCGGCCAGCACGCCCTGGTTCTCGATCAGCGTCGCCTCCGGCGTCGCCCGCAGGTTCGTCGCATACTCGACGAACCGCTTGCGGAACCCTTCGACGTTCGTGCCGAACGCGGCGGAGAACGCCTCGTCAGTCGACTTGCCTGTGTGCACAAGGCGCAGCATTTCCAGCAGCCGGCTGCGATAGGCGTATTCGCCCGCGGCGTTTTTGCCCATGACCAGGAAGTGGACCATCGCCCAGCTCTGGTTGTACTGGGTGACGCCGTCCGCGCGGCTGGCGGCCAGCCGGCGGGCCCAGACGTCGTTCCTCATGTGCAGCAGCGCCTCGAAATCGAGCAGCCGGCCCGTGCTGACGTCGAGCTGAAGTTGCCGCAACCGGCGGGGCGGGACCTCGCCCAGCAGGAAGCCGTCCCCGTTCCACAGCCCCTCTTCGAAGAACTGGGCCAATCCTTCGTTCAGCCACACCGGAAGTTGGATGGCGATCGCGTTATAGGCGAACTGGTGGAACGCCTCGTGCTGCAGCGTCCGGCGGAGCTGGTCACGGCCCTGGTCGCCCAGGAAGGCCGCCAGCAGGTTCTGGCTGGGCAGGAACATGCCGCCGCTGTTTTGCATCTTGCCTTGGGTGAAGGTCAGGTATTCCTGTTGGGTGCGAAAGAGGTAGACCTCGAGGCGGGGGATATGGCCGTGGCCCCGGAAGATCGAGAGCCGCTGGTCGTACTCGTCGTACATCGCGTCGAGCCGCTGGGCCAAGTCGGCGCAGAGGGCGGCGTCGAGGTCGGTGTGGACCAGGTAATGGCGGGTATTGAACTGCCGCACGTCCGCCGCCCGCAGGGCGGGGGCGAGCAGGGCCGTCACCAGGATGAAGGCTGCAACGCGCCAAACAAATTGCGTCATGCGGTCGGTCCGGGTGTTTGTAGGGGCAGGCCCCTGGGCCTGCCCTCCTCTCCTGTAGGGGCAAGGCCCTGTCCTTGCCCTCTTCCCTATCATCGGACGGAACAGGGCAGGCACGGGGGCCTGCCCCTACAAAAACAGAGGGCGGACACGGGGGTCCGCCCCTACGTGCGTCAAATGAACCTCATCTCCGTCCGGCGCAC
>DASXMX010000618.1:0-3734 GCA_036495445.1 Tepidisphaeraceae bacterium | reverse complement strand
CCCAGGCAACGAGTCGGCCGGGATGAATAAAAACGACACGGGGACGCGGAGACACGGAGACGCGGGGAAGTGAGTTGACCAATTGTTCCCCGCGTCCCCGCGTCCCCGTGTCCCCGTGTCCCCGTGTCCCCGTTTCCTTCGCTTCAGAGCGTAAATGGCCTGGGTCTACTACATCCTCCTCTTCTTGTTCCTGATCAGCGGGCTGGCGTTGACGGTGATGACGCTGCCGGGGCTGTGGCTCATGGTGGCCGCGACGGCGATATACGCGTGGTTCACCCACGGGTATTTCATCAGTTGGTGGACGCTGGCGGTCCTGCTGGTCCTGGCGACCATCGCCGAGATCATCGAGTTCTTCTCCTCCGGCGCGGGGGCAAGGAAAGCCGGCGGCGGAAAGGCCGGGTTCTGGGGCGCACTGCTGGGCGGCATCGTCGGCGGGATCGTCCTCAGCTTCTTCATCCCGATCCCCATCTTCGGCACCCTCGTCGGCGTCTGCGTCGGGACGTTCGTCGGCGCGATGGCCGGCGAACTGCTCGCCGGCCGCGAAGTCGGCCATTCCGCCTGGATCGGCTTCGGCGCCGCCCGCGGCCGCCTGTTCGGCACGTTCATCAAGCTCGGGTTCGGGTGCGTGATGCTGACCATCACGATGGCGATGGGATTTCCCGTCGGCGGCTCGAAGCCCAAGGTGCTGCCCAAGGTTGCCACGCCGGCCACGGTTCCATCCACGCTCCCGGCAACGCACCCGGCCCGCTGACATTTTTGCAGAAGCGCGCAACGGAATTACAAATCGAGCCGATGCAAACGGTTACGAGTCAAAATCTAAAGTCTGCGCCTATATGGTAGCCCCGCAGCATTTTTCCCGACTGTCGTGAGGCCATGTGGAATCATGCAACACGATCGAATCCCGATGCAGTCGAGCGGAAGGCCGGATTTGCTGTAATCACTGATTTACGCTCGACATGCGTCGATTCGGAGGAAATGCAACGTCGCGTGCAACGTTTGCGGGCCTGTTGCACCGAACCCGGAGGAGACCAAACCCACAAGTGATTGCTTTGCATAAACTTACATATCATGTCTCGGGAACCGCGTGCAACGAATGCAACATCGCCGCCATTTTCAGTCCCGCTCCTTCGGTTCCAGCTTCGCCAGCCCGCGGAGCGTCGCCTCCTCCTCGACGTAAAACGTCCACTTCCCCTTCCACTCGCGGTGCAGCAGATCGGCCAACCCGTCCGCCGCACCGCCGGTCAGCATCACCCGGCGCCGCATTGGGATGCCGAGTTGCCGAAACAGTTCCAGCCGTGCGGCGCTCGCTTCCGCCAGTGCATCGATTAACGCGGCCAGCATTTGCTCGCGCGTCGTTGCAAGCGTGAGCCCGGTGAACGCCCCCTGCCGCTGCTCGACGCTGGTTCGCTCGCCGGCCAGATAGGGCTCGAACCGGACGGTCCCCGCGGGCGAGGGCTCGCCCTTACGAACCGGTCGCGCCAGTCGGTTGACCAGCCGCCAGAACGCGTCGCGCTTCAGGTCGGGGAAGATCTGGTCCTTCATCCACTGCAGGGCCGATCCCGCGGCGGCGAGCGTGCTGACCGACATCCACTTGCGGCCCACGCCCAGCGCCCGCGTGAGCAGCCGCTCGTGCGGGGCCGCGTGATTCATGGCGAGGCCCAGCACGTCCGTTGAGCCGGTGTTGTTGGTGAGTTGCCCGACGGCCGCGCCGCTAAGCAGCATCGCGGAACTGGTGTCGACGATCCCCGCCAGCACCGGCGTGCCATGGGCGAGCCCGAACCGCGTTGCGGCGGCCCGCGTCACGCGGCCGCCGATCCGGTCCGCTTCGATCACGTCCGGCAGGAGCTTGGGTGACACGCCGACTGCTTCGATGAGTTCGTCGCTCCAGCCGCTTTGATCGACCGTGGAATAAAGACCCATGAACGAGGCGTTCGACGGATCAATGACGCGGGCGTCGGTGAGTTGGCGGTGGAGGAACGTATTAAGGTGGCCGACCAGGTCCGCCCGGCGCAGCGCCCGCGGCTCATTCTGCTGGTACCAGGCCCAGGTCGTAACGCTGATCCCGCCGGGCACGGGGCGGTTGCCGGCGATGTTCAGGAAGCGTTCCTTGCCGACCCGGCGTTCGAGCTCGATCGCGACATCCGTGCTCCGCCGGTCCTGATGCGTAATGATCGGCGTGAGCGGTTTGCCGCTCGCGTTCATCGCCACCCAGCCGGGCGACAGGACCGACAGCGCAATCGCGTCCACCGCATGCGCCGCCCGGCCAAGTTGCCCGATGACGTCCGCCATCGCCTTCAGCACCGATCGCGGGTCGAGTTCGACGCGCACGCCGGCGTGGCGGGTGACGGTTTCGGAGCGGACGATCCGCCCCTTCACCTTCCCGTCACGGAGGACCGCCGCTTTGACCGACGAAGACCCGAAGTCGAGGCCGAGCAGGTTCATGCATGGCAATGTAACGAGAGAGTTGCCAGTTGGTAGTTGTCAGTTGCGAGTGAAGGCCGGCACTGGCAACTAACAACTGGGAACTCTTCACCGCGGCACTGACACTTGTTCGAGCACCTTCTTGAGGATCGCCTCGGTCCCCCGTGCGTCGCCGTTGTGGAGGTAGGACTTTGCGATCACGCGGTGGGCGCAGACGGGGATGAAGAGCTGCTTGACGTCGTCCGGCGTCACGTAGTCGCGGCCGGCCAGGACCGCCGAGCCTTGGGAGGCGTGCGTCAGCGCCAGCGCGCCGCGCGGGGAGACGCCCAGGTGAAGCTCGTCGTTGTTCCGGGTCGCCTCGACCAGGTCGAGGATGTAGTCCACGACAGACGGATCGAGCCGGACCGACGGCAGGCGGTCCTGCACTTCGACGATCTCCTGCGCCGTCGAAACCGATTCCAAGTGGTCGAGGACGGTTCGCCCCGGCTGGGTGGTCAGGATCCGCAGCTCGGCCCGGCGGTCGGGATAGCCGACGGAGATGCGCAGCAGGAACCGGTCGAGCTGGTTCTCGGGCAGGTGATACGTCCCCTCGAACTCGAACGGGTTCTGCGTCGCGACGACCATGAACGGCCGCTGGAGCGTGAACGTCTGGTTCTCGATGCTGACCTGCTCCTCGCTCATCGCCTCCAGCAGGGCCGACTGGGTTCGCGGCGTCGTGCGGTTGATTTCGTCGGCCAGCACGATGTTCGCGAAGACCGGCCCGGGCTTGAATTCGAACGCCCGGGTCTGGCTGTTGAAGACGCTGACGCCCAGCACGTCGCCGGGCAGCAGGTCGGGGGTAAGTTGGATCCGGCTGAACCGGCAGTCGATGCTGCGGGCCAGCGAGCGGGCGAGCACGGTCTTGCCGACGCCCGGCACGTCCTCGATCAGAACGTGCCCGCGGGCGATCAGCCCGATCAACAGCAAATCCACCGTCCGCGGGTGCCCGAGGAACACCTTCTCGATGTTCCCGCGCAACCTGTCAATCACTGCACTGGCCACTCGTAACACCCCGGCGGGCTCCGCCGATCAAGGTCTCCGCCACTTTCCGCCGGCATCTTACAGGATTCGAAGCGGATGTACATCGTCCGAACATGCAACGCTACCTGTAGGGGCAGGCCCCCGTGCCTGCCCTCTTCTTTCACGTAGGGGCCGGGCCCGGTCCCTGCCCTCTCCTGGGATGTAGGGGCAGAGCCCTGTCTCTGCCCTCCGTTGTGCGGCAAGGAAAAGGGCAGACACAGGGGTCTGCCCCTACATGCGGGCGGACACGGGGG
>DASXMX010000617.1:0-4475 GCA_036495445.1 Tepidisphaeraceae bacterium | reverse complement strand
CGCGCCATCGCCACACCTGCCGGCTCGCGCGGCGTCGCTGCGCTTCCCATCGGATGCGGGCGGGGTCGAGCGAGCCCGCGGCGGGCTTGAGTCGCGAAAGGGCTCGGCCCAATTCCAACTCGGCGGGCGTTAAGGGTTCTTCTTCTCGTTCTCGCATGGGACACCTAATCGTTCGCGGATCTTCGCAAGGGCGCTCCGGTAGTGCAGGTGGACCGTCGATACGGACGAAGCGACGAGATTCGAAACCTCCTGTAGCGTCAGCCCGCCCCAGACGCGCAGGACGACGATCTCCCGCTCTGCCGGCGGCAGCTTCGCCAGGGCATTGGTCACCGCCTCAGCATCGATCCCTTCGGCGTCGTGTGGCTCGAACCACACCTCGGCTGGGGCTGACACTCGTTCGCGGTGCTCGCGCCGGCGGCTCGACCGCCACACACTGATCGCCTCGTTCCGCACCGCCCGGTAAAGCCATGCCTTCACGTTCCGCGGCCGTGCCGGTTGGAGCAGCAGGCGGACGAACACCTCCTGCACCGCGTCCTCCGCCCCCCCGCGGCCGAGCCACTGCCGCGCGTACAGCACCAGCGCCGCTGCGTGCGCCTCGAACCACCGGGTCAGGTCTGCGTCGTCCGTCATCCGCGTCGATGCTTAGACGACATGGCGGGCGGGATTTCCAGAGAAATCTTGGAGGATGACAGGGTGAAGGAACGGAAGGCTTCGGGGTTCAGGGTTCAGGTTGGAAGCGGGAGATGTCTGCAATCGCGCAGCGGTCGTTAGGCTATTGAGCATGACGAGTGGACTTCGACGCCCGCTTGTTCCGGGTCTGCTTTATTGCACCTGGATGGGGATGATGGCGGTGCATGAGTTGGGGCACGTCATGCACGCCTATGCGAGCGGGGGGCGGGTGTCGCGCGTGTCGCTGCCGTGGTTTGGGTTTTCGCAGACGTTCTTGCGGTTCAACCCGCATCCCCATTTCGTCGTGTGGGGCGGGCCGATCTGGGGGTGCGTGTTACCTGTGCTGATTTGGGCGCTGATCCCGCCACGGTGGACGATGGTGCGGCAGTGGGTGCAGTTCTGGGCGGGTTTCTGCCTGATCGCAAACGGTGCGTACCTGGGCGTCGGGTGGGCGCTGCGGGTTGGGGATGCGGGGGATCTGATTCACTACGGGACACCGGTGTGGGCGATGATTGCCTTCGGCGCGGTGACGGTTTCCGCAGGGATGGGATTGTGGCATCTGCTGGGAAAGGGGAAGACAAGGTGACAAGGTGACAAGGCGAGGGGGTGACAGGGTGAAGGAATGCAAAGGGTTCAGGGTTCAGGGTTCAGGTCGGCAAGTTGACGTCCTTGCGCGCCTGAACCCTGAACCCTCCTTCTCCCCTTCTCCCTGTCACCCCGTCACACGCCACCCTGTCACCCCCCACCCTGTCACTTCTCCGACCCCGGCTGCCTTCCGCCGGCGTTGCGGAGGACGATGGCGCCGCCGGCAATGCGGGCGCCGGAGTTTCCGGCGGGGTCGGTCTTCAGGTCGTCGGGCTTGGCGTGGATGATGATCGAGTGGCCGATCACGCCGGTCTTGGGGTCGTCGATCGACAGGGCGTTGGACATCAGTTCGAGGTGGCCGTGGCCGTTTTCGTCGACTTCGATGTTCCCCAGGTCGCCGGCGTGGCGGGTCGGATCGTCCGGCCCCCCGTGGTGGTGGCTCGGGCCGCCGGGGTTGAAGTGGGGGCCGGCGCTGCTGAGGTCGGGAGCGCTCAGGTCCGCTTTCTGGTGGACGTGGATCCCGTGCTTGCCCGGCGTCAGCCCGGTCACGTCGACGATGATCTTGATCCCTTCGGATTCGGGGATGAACGCCGCCTCGCCCTTGATCTTGTCCTTGTTGTCGCCCGCGCCCTGGATGATCGCGACCGCCTCCGCCTTGTTGGTCGGCGGGTTGTCCGCCGTCGCGGTCCGAGTCCAACCCATCACCGCACTCGCGCCGAGCAGCAACGCAACTTGAACTACGTTCCTCGTCTTCATCGAAGCCTCCATCTTGAAAAGTGCTGGATTACCCTCCTGACAGGGTATGCACAGCATGATCTTGCGGCAACGGAGAATCCGGCGGGTATTCAGCGCCGGGTGGCACGGGCATGTGTACATGCCCGTGCCACCCGGAAACTCGCTCCGCGGGACCCTATTCGGGCAGAACATGCCCGACCGCGCGCAGGTCGCGCATGGCGGTGGCGAGGGGGCCGTCGCAGGCGCCCACGGAGCGATAGAGCGCGTAGAGTTTTTCGTACGAGGCGCGCGATTCGGGTTGGGGGCGGTAGGTCAGGTCGTCGCGCTGGCGGGCCATCTGGTGGATGGCCTGGGAGACCGTCTTGGGATCGAGCTCGTGGGTCTCGGCGGCCAGCCGGCCGAGGATGGCGGCGCCCAGGGCGACCGACTGGTCGCTGGCGGCCAGGCGGATTTCCTCGCCGAGCACGTCGGCGTAGATCTGCATGAGCAGGGGGCTCTTGCCGGGCAGGCCGCCGCTGGCGACGAACCGTTCGACCGGCACGCCGGCCTCGCGGAGCGTCTGCACGATCCACCGCAGGCCGAAGGCGGTCGCCTCGAGCAGGGCGCGGTAGAGCTGCTCGGGCTTGGTGTTGAGCGTGAGGCCGACGAACGACCCGGAGAGGCGGCCGTCCATGAGCGGCGTGCGGCACCCATTGAGCCAGTCGAGCGCCAGCACGCCGCCGCTGCCGGGGCCGAGCGCCTTGGATCGTTCGTTCAATTCCGCATGCGAGCGGCCCAGCAGGTTGGCGGCCCACGCGAACGCGTCGCCGACGCTGGCCTGGCCGGTCTCGTACCCGAAGTACCCGGGCAGGATGCCGTCGCGGACGACGCCCGCCACGCCGGGCACGAGCCGCTCGACGGTGCTGTTCATCATGTGGCATGAACTGGTGCCCATGACCAGGACCATGGTCCCCGCCTCGGCCACGCCTGCGCCGGGGACGCCGGCATGTGCGTCGATAATCGCAGCCGAAACCGGGATGCCCGCTTCGAGCCCCAGCAGCGTCGCCGCCTTCGCGGTGAGCCGCCCGGCCCGCTGGCCGGGGGCGGCCAGCGACCCGGGCATCCGCGCCGTCACCACGTCCTTCAGCTTCGGATGCACCGCCGCGAAGAACTCGGGCGTCGGATACCCCTCGTCGGCGTTCCACATCGCCTTGTAACCCGCTTGACAGGTGGATCGACAGATGTCGGGGGCCTCGCAGTGCGGGAACGGCCCGGAGATCAGTTGCCAGACGAACCAGTCGCCTGCCTCGATCCAGACCTCGGCGGCCTCGTACGCCTGCGGGGCGAGGGTGAGCGTTTCGAGCACCTTGGGGAAGAACCACTCGAGCCCGATCGTCCCGCCGTACCGGGCGAGCCAAGGCTCCTTGCGCTCGCGGGCGACCTGGTTGATGCGATCGGTGTCGGCCTTGGCCCCGTGATGCTTCCAGAGCTTGGGCCAGGCGAGAGCAACGGAGTCGAACGGCGCGACCAGGTGCAGTGGCGTGCCGTCGCACTTACAGGGGAGCATCGTGCAACTGGTGAAGTCCACGCCGATGCCGGCGACGGCCTCGGCCTTGATGCCGGCCGATTTCACCGCCGCCTTGCAGGCTTCCGCCGCGCTGGCCAGCCAGTCGCGGGCGTCTTGCAGCGCGTAGTCGGCGGGCAGCTTCACGCCGGTGGTGGGGAGCGTGTCGTCGATCACGCCGTGCGCGTAGTTGCTCGACGCCTGGGCCGCAATCCGGCCGTCGTCTGCGCGGACCACCAGCACCCGTACCGACTCTGTCCCGAAATCAAACCCCAACGCGTAGCGTGAATCGTCCATCGTCGCCCTCTGTATTCCGAAGCAGGAAGATGAACCATAGAGAACACGGAGGACACAGAGCACGCACAGTAAGAAAGGACGATTCTTTCTTCGCCCTTTCCTTCGTGTTCCTTCGTGATCTTCGTGGATCACATCCGTGCCAGTGTACCCACCCTCACGGCGGCGGTGTACCCTATCGGAACCGCTATGACATGGAATGATGACGACGACGAGGACATGACCGGTCACGGGCTCGAAGGCCCGGACGAGGCGGACGTGAACGAGGAGGCGGCGGAGGTGCCGTGCCCGTACTGCAAGCGGGAGATCCACGAGGATTCCCCGCAATGCCCGTACTGCGGTTGCTACCTGTCCCGTGAAGATGCGCCGCGAGGCCGGCGCGAATGGTGGTGGTTCGTCGCGCTGGTGCTGCTGATCATCCTGCTGGTGGTGTGGGTGATGAGGAGGAGGTGGTGAAGGGGAGCGGAAGAATTGCTGATTGCGGATTGCTGATCAGGGAGGGCGAGGCTCCCGCCGAGCCGTGTCTTGCGAGCGAGCTTCGGCTCGGCAGGAGCCTCGCCCTCCCGAGTACCCGCATTTCAATCCGCAATCCGCAATCCGCAATCCGCAATCCGCAATCCGCAATCCGCAATCCGCAATCCGCACTCCG
>DASXMX010000616.1:0-15967 GCA_036495445.1 Tepidisphaeraceae bacterium | reverse complement strand
CGTGGGCGTTGATCCGCCCCGCGGCGGTGTGGGCGGTGATAAGCTAGCGCGATGAACGCCGGCGATCCGCAGGCGACAGTGGGTGTTCAGACAGCGTCTAGCCCCGAAACGGCAAGCAAGCTCGCCGGCTACACGGGGACGGGCAGGAGCGCGAGAATCACGTGGAATCGGTATGAGTTTCACCGTTCGGTTCACGGCCGGCGTGCCGCCCGGGACTGGCGGATCACGTAATACGGCGGGTTGCTCCAATCGGCGTTGAATCCGGGGGAGAGCCGGGAAGCGCCGGCCGAATCACGGAGCTCGAAATAATACTGAAGCGGGAAGCGGGAGTCGGTGTAGTCGGCGGGGATGGTGGTGCGGTACTGCTGGGCGCCCTGCGCGACCATCTCGCAGCGTTGCCACGCGTCCGCCTGGTTCACGCGGCGGTAGTGCAACAGCGGCGCGGGGGCGGACGCCCTGGCGTTGGGCAGGCGCAGCGCCAGTTCGATCGCCTGGCGGCGCTCGAACGGGGGCGGGGGCTGGTGCTCGGCCGTGAGGTCGGGCCGCGGGGGCGGGGTGAGGACGGCGGCGATGGCCGCGGCGACCTTGGCGCCGGCGACGGGCGTTTGTTCGGATTCCGGCTTGTGCTGCGCGTGCGTTTCCATGTCGGCGATGTCCGCGTCGATCGCCGACAGGCGGTCGAGCCAGTGACCCCGGTGAAAGTAGCTGGGGCCGTACGTGATGTCGGCGGCGTAGACGCCGTTCGCTTTTTCGGCAGCTTCGGCCCACGCCCCTCTGGCCGCACGATAGCGATCGATGGCGGCCGTCGCGGCCGCCGCGTCCCCGGTTCGGCTGAATAGCGCCCACAGCATGGCCGAGCGGAGCTTCTGCGAGAAGAACGTCCCCATGGCCGCCTGGATCTGCACGTCCAGCGCCGCCCGGCGGAAGGCGGGCTTGGTCTGATCCGCCCCGGCGAGCTTCGCCGCGGCACTGAGCTGCTCGCCGGCGGTTCGCGCGAGGTGCTCTAGCCATGATGCCACTTCCGCCGGCGTGTATTTGCCGGAGCGCTCGCCCCGCAATGCCTGCTCCGCGAAGTCGTCCACCCGGGCAAAGAGCTGCGGGTCCAGCGGGCTGACGGTGCCGAAACGCTTGGGGCTGGGCGTGTCCGCGTAGGGGTGGCGCCGCGCCGGATCGACAATCGGCATGTTGTAAGACATCTCCACCCAGTAGGCGTTGTAAGAGGCGGACTGGGAGTTGGCGGTCGTGACCATGGGAAGGATTCGGCCGGCGCTGGCCAGCGCCTGCTCGACCGCCGGGGCGGCGGCCTTGCCGTACTCGTGCCGCAGCACGCGCTGCCAAATCTGCGGGTCGGCGTCGGAGTTGTAGAGGAGGCGGCCCCAGAGGACATACCAGTAGCGGTATTTCTCAAAGTCGGCGGCGGTTTTCAGGGAATCGTCGGCGTACCCCTGCCGCCCGCCGGGCCGGCCCGAACCCATGCGGCCTTTAAACGACATCGGCTCGAACAACTCGCAGCCGGCGCTGCCGCAGAAGCCGGAGGTCCGACCGAATGCCGCCGCAAACACCGGGTCGCCCCAGAGCAGCACGCGCTGGGTGCCGGGCCACATCCGGTGGACCACGTCGTAGCGGCGGTCTTCCGCCAGCAAGTCGCCGTAGCCGTAACGCAAAAAGCTGCGGGTCCCGGAACTTTTGGCGAAGAACCCCTGATCCTCGCGGCCGGGGTGAGGCAGCTCGGTCGGGCGGATGGAGGCCTGGCAGTAAGGCAGGCCCATGTGCTCGGCGCAGAATTTGGGCGCCATCGTCACGGGCATGCCGGTCGCCAGGGCGATATCGATGATGGTCTGATCACTGCCCTTGGCGTGCATCTCGATCGGCACCTTTCGGCCGCAGCGGACGACGCCTTCGAAGACGGTTTTCCAGAAGTCGTAGCTCCCCTCGGCGATGCCGCTCTCGCCGTGAATGCGGAACGTGACGCCTGCGACGTTGGGGCAGGCTTTCAGCAACGCCGCCAGCGCGTCGCGGCAATAACTCGCGTGGTTGCCTCCGGTCAGACCCTCGATCCGGTAGTTGACGTCGGGGCTGTCGGCAAACTGGTACTGGTGGCACCACAGGCCCAACTGGAAGTCGATTCCGCGGGCGGCGCACTCGTCGCCGATGAAGCGGAGCATCACCAGGTTGTTGTCCCGCTCCGCGTCCGGCAGGCCTGCCGCCCGGACTTGATGGCCCGGCACCGCCAGGAGAAACGGGTAAGGGAAGTAGAAGTAGGAGTCTTTGACGCCGCGGGCGAAGTCGTAGCCCAGCCCCAGGGCCAGGTGGAAGCGGTTGAACCGCTGGGAGGCGAGCAGATCGAGGTACCGTCGCCAGAAGCCGCGGTCGTTGTACCAAGGCTTGTCCTCCAGGTCGCTGCAAAAGAGCCGGCCGATGCCGCGCACGCGGTTCGCGGGGTGCTCGATGGTGATTCGGTTAGGCGTCAGTGCCGCCAGCGGTTCGTCGCCCAATGCGACCGCGTCCGCCAGGTCCGTCAGGGCGAACGACAGGCCGCGCGCGTCGGAGCCGATGACAAGCGATCGGCTGCCGGCCGCACCCTTCACGGGAGCGACCGCCAGCGATTCCGGCGAATCGGCAAGGCCGACGCCAGCGGCTGCAGCCAGTTTCGCCGCGGCGTCATTTGTCCTGCCCGCTACCATGATGCCGTGCGGCGCGGGCGGCGCTTGATCGAAGTCCGCGGCGGTCGCGACGGAGACATCCCTGCCGGCCAACGCGTCGCGCAGGCGGGTGATCGCCCATTCGACCGGCGGCTGGGTTGCGATTCGGTCGGACGGATCCCGAACGATGACGCATCGACCTCCGACATCGGCCGCCCGGACGAGGGGCTGCGCGGAACCGCCTGCGACGATCGCCCCGGCCGCGAAGCCGGCCTGTTGCAAGAATTCGCGCCGGTTCATGCCGCGTCCTTTCTATTTGGGGTTTGCGGGTACCGCGGGTCGTGACTTCATGAAGCGGCGTCTCTGACCGCTTTGCCCGCGGCAGAGAGGTTGTCGAGCCGCATCTCCGAGTATTTTCGCGAGAGGATCAAGCCATCCGCGCCCGCCCGAAGCGCCGCCGCGGTGGCGGCGTAGGTGTCGTCCGGCGATGCGTGGCGACTGTTCCTTCCGACGGGGATGCCGAGGTCGATCCCCGGCAGCACCTTGCATTTGCCTTGCACGCCGGCGATGGCGCGCTGGGTTTCGCGGAAGACGTAGTCGGGCGAGAGGCCCGCCGCCGCGAGGTCGCCACGCTCCTTCTCCTGCGCGTAATTCAGCAGATGATCGTTGAAACGCTTTAGTTCATCCTTCGGGACATCGCGGAAAATGGTCGAAGCGATGTTGTCGATGAAATGAGCATATCGCTCGCCGCCGCAGTTGTTGTAAACCACCACTTTGAGGAAATCGCACTTCCTGGCCAGTTCATCGTAACGGCGAGTGGCGCGGAAGATGGGATTAAATGAATTGACGTGCTCGATGTGGAAGCCCACCTGGAGCGTCGGGCGAATGGCCTTCACCGTGGAATAGATTTCGGCAAGCACCTCGTGCTTGCCCTCGTCGAACAGCCGATCCCAGATGAGGATCTCAGGATACTCGACGAGCAGCCGCCAATACTCGACGAAATACCCGTCGCTCGGCCGCTCGCCCCTGAGGCTGCTCTGGACCAGCCGATCGAGGTTTTCATAGGCTTTGCGGCAGCGGTCGAAATCGATGCCGCGTTCTTTGGCGGCCTTCTGATGGTGCTCGCAGAAACAGGTGACGCGGGAGGAGGCGATGCGCTGGGCGTGGCTGGCCCCAAGCGCGTTGAGCAGCGGGCCGTTTCGTTCGTTGAAGAATAAGACGCCGTCGACGTCATAGGACTTGCAGTAATCGGTGACCAGCGCCGTCCAGAAGTGGCGCACGTCGGGGTTGAAGAGGCAAAGCGTGCCCGCCTTGCGCCCTTTCAGATCAACTTCCTCGACCTTGCTGACGTTGGGAACCGAAGCGCGGAACACGTCTTCGCACGAGCAGAAGAGCTTCATCCCGCGTTTGCGGGCGGCCGGGAGGACCATTTGGAGGATGTCCGCATCGCCGTGGTCCGGCGCACGCGTGTCTTTCAGGATGGTGTTCGCGTAGAACTCGGGATGAGGCGTCGCGTAGTTCCCGCCGTGAAAGATCTTCTCATCCGACTCCTGCCGGCCGTGGTCGGGGAACGGCTGGCCCGGGATCTGCCGACCGGCCAAGCCGCGACCGTAGGTGAAGGTCGTCAGGAAAACCGTGTTGATCGCCCCCCGCTCCTGGAAGAGGTCCAGCACCTGCTCGACCCCTCATCGAAGAACGAGATGGAGCCAACCTGAACGCCGATCATTCGTTCCCGTGTCGGCGCCGCGGACGAGACAGTGGGAAGTAAGGCGGGTGCCATTGCCGCGACGGTCGCGGCCTGCAAAAAGGTACGACGAGGCAGACGCGAGTTCGGCTGGTTCATGATCTTCTTCTATATCTTACAGGCGGGCGGGACAGAAGGCGTGAAGGCAAGAGCGGGGGCGAATCGGTGATGACCCGCCCCGCTCCGCCCTCGGCGGCTCGGGCGGTTGACCCCGGCGGCCGAGCCGTGAGTATCAGGCAATCTCATACCCGGCTTCCGTCTGGCGGACGGCGCCGATGCTCACGAGATGGTCGAGCTGTTTCTCGATTCGCTTCCGTTCCGGCACGTCCCCGACGAACTTCGGCCATGATTTCTCCCGTCTGCATGGCATCATCATACCTATAACCGAATAACAAGCAATTTTACGTAGATTCCGATTCGATGCAGGCTGACGCCTCTGGACGAGCGGCCCGCAGCCGCCTGCCCCAAGGATTCCCATGCAGTCTATTTGCTGCTTTCATCGTCCGTTCATCCGGGGGCGCGTCGGCTGTCATTACACTGGGCGCAGCCACGCGCCGCATCGCGCTCGTGGGTGGGCGCTGCGGCACGTTGCAACCCGATGTGCCGGAACACCGATCCCGGACAAGGTTACCCAGGTTGGGGGCACCCACAGGGCCGCGGACCGTCGTGTCCGCGGCCCGCCTTCCGTCGAACGGGCATGGCACTCGGAGGTGTGATGGATGTCGACGAACGACTCAGGCCCGGCATGAACATACCGGAGACATGGAAGGCATTTTCGGGCTGGCGGTTCCAATACGTCGATCAGCCGAATTCGTCGCCCCGCTGCCATACGTGGGACTGCGTCGACCCGTTCGACGACGAGACGGTCATCCGCGTGACGTTCATTGACGGCCTGTTGCTGATATGGGGAGCGCCGGCGGCCGACCCGCCGGTCTACCGCGTCCGCGTGAACGTGTTCCCGGCATGGAGATCCCGGGTAGTGGGACGGCTCAGCGTGAGCCATCGAGCGTCCGTCTCGGGCGCTGACGCGCTCTGTGCGCCGCGAGGCCGTTAGCGCACCAGGAACACGCGCGACTTCGCCCGCAGGCCTTCGGCGGCATCGGCGGTGAGTTCGAACGGGTCATGGCCGGCGAGCGTCAGGACCTTTCCGAATCCCTCCGGCGGCGCGGAAATTCAGAGGCGTCCCGGTTTCCCGCTCCAGAGACGTCCCGGTTTCCCGCTCCGGAAATTCAGAGGCGTCCCGGTTTCCCGCTCCGGTTTCCCGCTCGCCGAGATTCGAGCGTTCAGTCGGCGTCGCTGGTCCGTTTGTCCCCGCGCGATGCGCGTCCCTTACCGGCGTGGAGCGACTCGGCGCGTTTGCCGACTCGCTTCAGAAAATCCTCAAATTGCCTTAGTTCCGCGGGAGACAGCTCCGCGAACACCCGTTCCATCACGCCGGCGTGCGCACGAAACACGGGGGTGATCGTGTTCCTGCCCTTCCGGGTCAGGGCCACCAGGCGGACCCGCCGGTCTTGGGGCGACTCGACACGACTCACGAGGCCGCGTTCGAAGAGACGGTCGACGGCGACACTGATCGAACCCGGCGTGAGGTTCACCTTCGGCCCGATCACGTTGACGGGCAACGGCCCCTTGTGAAGGAGGACCTCCAGCACCCGGAAATCCGAGTCGCCCAGGCCGGACTGCTGGAGGTCCTCCATCGCGTAACGGGCGATGGCGTTCCAGGCCTTCAGCATGACAAGCCAGGTGTGAACCGGCGCGGGGCTTTCCTTTTTCATCGAACTTATCCCTCAAGCAACCAGGCAATTATAGCCAAATCAATTCTATTGATATCAAGATATTTGACATCAATTCAACTGCCGGCGTAGGGTTAAGGGTGCGGTGATCGTCGTCACCCTTCAAGAAAGGAGAACAACGTGAACGCAATCTCGACTATCGCTCGCTGGTTGCTGGCGCTGGTGTTCATCGTCTTTGGCCTCAACGGTTTCCTGCACTTCATCCCGCAACCGCCGCCGCCGTCGGAAATGGCAAGGCAGTATTTCACGGTCCTGTTCCTGACGAAATACCTGCATTTCGCCTTCGCTCTCCAACTCGTCGGCGGCGTCCTTTTCCTCTTCAAGCGAACCACACCGCTGGCACTCGTGATCATTGGCCCCATTCTGGTGAACATCCTCCTCTTTCACTCCCTGATGAACCCGGAAGGCATCGTTCCTGGCGCCGTCGCGACCGTCCTTTGGGCGGTGGTTTTCTGGCGTTACCTTGACCTGTTCAAACCGATTCTCGTCGGCGCGCGCCCGGATGATGCAAGACATGCATCGCTCGAACGCGATCAGGGGACTGCTTAGGCTCAATGAAACGAAAGGAGCTGCAAATGGCTCGGTCAAAGCTGGTGCTCGTCACCGGTGCCACCGGTCAGCAAGGTGGCGCGTGCGTCGAGGCGTTGTTGAAGAGAGGGCACAGGGTCCGGGCTCTGACACGGAATCCGGCCTCGCCGGCAGCGAACCGATTGCGTGAAGCGGGTGTGGAAATCGCCGTCGGCGACTTCAACGACCGTGATTCGCTGGTGCGCGCTGCAGGCGGCGGCGCCGACGTTGTTTATGCGATGAGCACACCCTATGAACAGGGTGCCGAGAACGAAACCGCTCAGGGCATCGCCCTCGCCGATGTTGCCAAGGCGGCACGAGTCGCTCATTTCGTCTACAGTTCGGTCGCCAGTGCAGACCGCGGAACGGGCATTGGGCATTTTGACGGCAAATATGCGGTCGAGCAGCACCTTCAAGCATCCGGCGTGCCTTATACCGTCGTCGCGCCGGTCTTCTTCATGGAAAATGTGTTGCAGCCGTGGACGCTCCCGGGTCTGCGTCAGGGGAAGCTCGCGATGGCTTTGCCCGCCAGCCGCCGGTTGCAACAGGTCGCCGTGGCCGACATCGGGGCGTTCGTGGCGGCGGTCATCGAGCGCGGCGACGCCGTCTTCGGTCGTCGCTTTGATATCGCCGGGGATGAGCTGGCGGGCGACCAAGCCGCGGCCATCTTGTCCAAGGCCTCGGGTCGCGAGATCCGCTATGAAGGGTTTCCACCAGCCGTCTTACGTGCCCAGAGTGAAGATATGGCTCGGATGTTCGAGTGGTTTGACAGCACAGGGTATGCCGCGGACATCAAGAGCCTGCGCCGTGGTTTCCCGGAGGTGCCGTGGCATACGTTCGAGCAGTGGGCACATGAGCAGGACTGGAGTGTTCTCGACCGAACGTAGATCGAAGCCGCAGGGGCCAAGGCAACCGAGAGGAGACAAGCCATGCCCTTCAACATATCGACGCTGCTGATCCGCAATCTCCACGACGTCTTCGGTGAAAACGACCCCGCGCGTCGGCGGGCGGCCATCGACGAGCTCTTCACCGAAGATGGCGTGTTCTACGATCCTAACAGCGGCGTTTACCATGGCCGCGACGAGATCGATCGCGTGGCGGGCGCGATCAGGGCTACTCACCCTGACTTTCGATACCAACCCATTGCCGCGCCGGAGGAATTGGGCAACGGCGGGCGGATCCAATGGGTATCGGGCCGCCCCGGCGAGGCACCCGCTTACGCCGGGACTGATTTCATCATTGCCCGGGACGGCCGGATCGCCGCCCTCTATCTGTTTTTCGACAAGCTACCCTGATTGCCGACGCGGGGGACAACTCGATGCGCTTCCGCTTCCCGGAAGGATCGGCTCGGCGCAGGGCAGGCGGTTCCAGTGCCGGCCGGCGTCCGGCGGTTCGGGCTCACGCGGACGTCGGGAGTTGCTGATCGAAGAGGCGGCTGGTCATGCGCCGCAGGATGGGGACCACATCGTCGGCCCGCCGCAGGTAGCGGCTGGCGAAGGCGCCTTCGAAGATCATCGCCAGCTCGCGCGCGAAGGCGACCGGGTCGTCGGCGCCGGCGCAGAGGGCCAAGTCGCGGACGAGGGCCTGCTTGCTGATCTCCACGGCGGCGAGCAACCGGTCCATGCCGACGGCGTGAAACCCCTCCTCGTAGAACAGCACCTCCGCGGCCTCGAGCAGCCGCTGTCGCGTCGCCGAGGACGTATCCACCGGGACGCAGGTGGGCAGGCCCGACGGGCTCGCCGAGGCGTGCGAGGCATCACGGATCGTCTTGGTTCTCGTCACGGGCGTCTCCGGGCCAGGCAAGGCGGGACGTTGACCGCTAGTTAACCGATTGGTTGACTGCAAGTCAATTTTAATTGCCATCCGGAGAGTATAATGTCCACCGGCGTCGACGTCCGGGCGTGACCCGCGTTGTTGAGTGCTGCGATGGCACGCGACCGCGGGTCCGCCCGGTTTCCCTTCCCTCGACTCCAAGGAGAACTGTGATGTCAGTGACGAACGCCTCTTCCGCCGGCACTTTCGAGGGGCATCGGGACGCGCAGCCCGATGCCGATGTGTTAAAGAGCCTGCACGGCCAGGTCTTCGGGGACTGCAACGCCGCCATCGGTTCGCTGCTGGTGTTCATGGGGGACAAGCTCAACCTCTTCCGCACCCTTGCCCAGGCGGGGCCGCTGACCTCCGCGGACCTGGCACAGCGGGTGGGCGCCAACGAGCGGATGCTGCGCGAGTGGCTGTGCGCCATGGCGGCCGCCGGGTACGTCGGGTACGAGTCGCGAAGCGAGCGCTTCGGGCTGAGTCCCGAACAGGCGATCGTCTTCGCGGGTGAGGGCCACCCCGCGTTCATGCAGGGGCCGATCGACCTGATCTACAGCCTGTTTCAGGACGAACCCGCGCTCCGCGACGCCTTCCACCACGGCCGCGGCTTGCAATGGGGTGACCACAACGCCTGCCTCTTCTGTGCCACCGAACGCTTCTTCGGCCCGCTGTACCGCACGTCGCTCCTGCAGGAGTGGCTGCCGGCGATCCCCGGGCTGGTCGAGAAGCTTACGGCCGGGGCGGATGTCGCCGACGTCGGGTGCGGCCTGGGCACTTCCGCCCTGCTCATGGCCGATGCGTTCCCCGCGTCGAGGTTCGTGGGCTTCGACAGCCACGGCAAGAGCATCGAAGCCGCCGGCGAGGCGGCGCATGCGGCCGGCCTGAACGGGCGCGTCCGATTCGAGCGGGCGTCGGCGAAGGAGTTTGCCGGGCAGTACGACGTCATCTGCTACTTCGACGCGCTGCACGACATGGGCGACCCCGTGGGCGCCGCCACCCACGCCCGCGCCCGCCTCAAGCCGGGCGGCGTCGTCATGCTCGTCGAGCCGTACGCGGAGGACCGCCTGGAGGACAACCTCACTTCGGAGCGCGCGGCCGTCTCCCGGTTTTTCTACGCGGCCTCGACGCTCGCGTGCGTGCCGGGGTCGCAGGCGCAGGAAGGCCGCCTTGTGCTGGGCGCGCAGGCGGGCCGTCGTCGCCTCCAAGCCGTGCTCGAGGAGGCGGGCTTCGACAAGGTCCGTGTCGCGACGGCAACGGCCGCGAACCTGGTCCTCGAGGCCCGGGCCTGAACCCAAGCGTCGCGGTTCCGACTCTTCCGACAGAGCCGATCACCGAAAGGACACCCCATGAGTACGAGACTGCTCCAAATCAATTACCGGCTGAACATTCCGCTGGAGACCTTCCGGCGGGAGTTCGGCCCCGCCGCCCGCGAGATCGCCGACGTGCCGGGACTCCGGTGGAAACTCTGGATTGCCGGGTCCGGAGGGAGCGAGGGTGGAGGCATCTACGTCTTCGACGATGAGGCCTCCCTCGACGCCTACCTGCAAGGCCCGATCGTCGCCGCCCTCCGTTCCCACCCGGCGTTCAGCGACTTGAGCGTCAAGACGTTCGAGATCCTGGAAGACGAGTCCGCCGTCACCCGCGGCCCCGTCGGCGCACCGGCCGAGACTGCAAACCGGTAGCGTTGAGAGGTGGTGCGGCGGCGCAAACACAATGGGGACATTCCTATTTTATTAATAGGAATGTCCCCATTGTTGCTTTTGTCCCCTTTGTTGCTTTGGTTCGAGAAGTGACACGCGGATGCGCCCGTCAGCTATTGCTTGACAAGACTGGCGGGCCCGGTTCCGCCCATGCCGTCGTCGAAGGTGCCGGAGAGGGTCGTGGCGGAGGCGGTGCCGGTCACGGATCCTCCGCCGCCAGTGGCGGTAAAGGTGAACGAGCCGGCGGCGGTGACGGAGCCGGTGACGGGTGCCGTCTGGGTGACAGTGTTGCCGTTTGACGTGGTCGTGATGGTTCCGCTGAATGAGCCGTCGGCGCCCTCGGCGGTGATGTCCAGCGTCCAGTTGCTGGGCAGGCCCTGATTGTGCGAGCCGTCGGTGACCTGACCGACGTAGGTGCCGACCAGGTTCGGGATCGTCGATCCGGTTGTGGTGGCGGAATTGACGTCGTTGCTGAGGGTGCTGAGGGTCGTGGTGAAGCTGCCGGCGGCCGTCATGACGTTGCCGATCGCGGCCGCGGCGGCGCCGCCGGCCTGGAAGGCGGTTGCATCTGCGGCCAACGCGGTATTGGACGGATTCGCGGCGAGCAGGTTGGTCAGCGCAGCGCCGATCAGGTTGCTCTGGGCGTCGGTCTGGAATGTCGCCAATCGAGCCGCCGGTTCGGTGGACAGCGCGGTGATGTCGGCCGCCACGCGCGCCTGAATGATTGCGTTGGCAGGATGGAGGAGCAGGGCCCGTGCGTCGGCGGCGGCGCGTACCGACAAGCCCGTGCTCACAACGAGCAGGGCCGTCTGATCCGCACGGAGCGTCGCGAACGTGGTGAGTTCACTGGTCCGCACCGTTCGAAGCAGGCTGGCATTGGCGGCGCGGTTCGCGGGCGTCGTGGTGGTTCTGAGGTCTGTCGCGACGTGGTTCACGCCGGTCGTGGCTGCCGCCACGGCCGATCGCAGGTCGACGCGCACCGTCGCGGCGGACGCCGTCACCTGCCTGACGTCGCCAAGCAGAACCGCCGCTGCCGCGGCGGAAGCGGCCGAAAAGAGGGTTCGAGACTCCAATGAGTGAATCAATCGCGACATGATGCTCCTGCCCTGAAATGAACCCCATCCCGCACGGGACACGGGTCTGGGCTCAACTATCGGCAGGGCGGCTCGTTCGCGTTCACAATATGTCGCGGACTTGTCACGGTGTTTTCATGACACGCGGGCGAGTCCGCGGCCGCGAGGATGAAATGCCTCCCCCGCCTCGCCGTCCTGCGTTGGGATGGGATGCCGTTTTGTCGAATACCTGCCTGCCATTTTGACGTGTCGCGCATCGTTAAAATGGGCAGTTTGATTGTATTGATATATTGCACCTGTAGTTGCGTGTGAGTCGGGAGGCAAAAGCGCGCCACACGGCGCCACAAAACGCGAAGGCGGCCGGGTTGTGGCGCCGGGTTGCCGGCGCTCCCGTCGCGGGCGAGTTCTCAGAGTATTCTCATGACACGGCGCCGGGTTCCTGCTATTTTGGCGGGTCGGGCAGGTCAGCTCCAGCGGCAACGGAGGGCGGTTGGAGCGGCTTGCGGGCAATGGGGGTGGTACATGAGGACGGGCGAAAATGCATACGCGCAATCCCTACCGGCGCACGGCGGCACGCCGTGCGAGTCATGTCGAGCGGCTCGAAATTCG
This sequence comes from Tepidisphaeraceae bacterium, assembly GCA_036495445.1. Classification (GTDB taxonomy): domain Bacteria; phylum Planctomycetota; class Phycisphaerae; order Tepidisphaerales; family Tepidisphaeraceae; genus DASXMX01. Next base: position 4,024 of record DASXMX010000616.1, on the reverse strand, counting down.
GCAACTGCTCAGCAGCACGTTGCAGGTCGGGCCCGCGGGGCCGTACCACACGATCCAATCGGCGGTGAACGCGGCCCACAAGAACGACACCATCCTGGTGTCGCCGGGCACGTACGTCGAGCAGGTCGTCGTGCCGGCGAGCCTCACCGGGCTGGAGATCCAGTCGAAGAACGGGCCGGGGTCGACGATCATCCAGGCGCCCGCCACGCTCACCGGCACCAACGCGATCGTCACGGATCTGGCCGACAAGTTTGAGATCGACGGCTTCACGATCCAGGGGCCGGCCAACGGGATCAGCGCGGGCTTGCTGGTCACCGGGGGCGCATCGAAGGTCGAGATCGACAACAATCAGATCCTTCACATCCATGACGCGCCCAAGTCGGGCAACCAGTCGGGCTATGGCATCGAGGTTATGGGCGGCGCGTCGGCGCAGATCAACGGCGACACGATCGCCGATTATCAGAAGAACGGCATCGAGGTGCGGGACGCCGGGACGACCGCGGCGATCAGCGGCGTCACGGTGACCGGCGACGGGCCGACCGCGGTCAACACGCAAAACGGCATCGTCTTCTTCAACGGCGCGGGCGGCTCGGTTTCAGGTTCCACGGTGTCGAAGAACCAGACGCTCCTGCCCTTCGAGAGCGGCGGGATCCTCGCGTTCAACGCGTCCCAGGTGTCCATCTACGACAACGTCGCGTTCAACAACGACGGGAACATCATCCTCGACGGCCCGTCCCGCGCCGCCGGCCCGTCGCAGGCCCCCAACGGCTTCCCCACCGGATCGGTCGTCGACGGCAACGAAACCTACGGCGCCACGTTCGACGGCATCGCCCTGTTCGACGGCGTCAACGCTGCCACGATCAAGGACAATTATTCGCACGACAACGGCTACGACGGCCTGCTGATCGACAACACCAGCACCGGCAACCGGATCGATTCCAACGTCCTGATCCACAACAACCGCTCGAACGTCGGCGCCTGGGACCTGGAGGACGACACGTTCGGCCAGTCCAACACCATCATGGGCGACGGCGGGACCGCCAACTTCTATAAGAACGACGTCTTCGGCACGACCAACACGAGCCTGCGCAGCAAGTTTGCCTAATCCGGCTCCCCACGCAGGTCACGCCGTTCGTCGCCCGTCGGAATCCGATCGCGCCGCGGCCGCTGCGGATTCGACGGTCCGTTGGTGCGGCATGCCGCGGGCGGCGCGTTCGGCTTCGGTGAGCGGGACGGCGCCGCGCAGCGGTTCGATCGGGCGGCCCCGCCAGCGGGCGTAAACCTGCGTGAACTCCGCGCCGACGAACAGCACCTGGGCCGAGTAGTAGACCCACAGCAGCAGCAGCGCCTCCGACCCGGCCGCCCCGTACGCCGCCCAGGCGTCGGGGCGGGCCAGGTACATGCTGATGAGGGACTCGCCCACCGTCCAGAGCCCGGCGGTCGCGGCGGCGCCGATCCAGACGTCCCGCCAGTGGATCCGCACGTCCGGCAGGAACTTAAAGAGCATCGCGAACAGGAACGTGAAAAGGGCCAGCGACGCCGCGGCGCTGGCCAGGCGGCTGTGATATTGCAGCGGGATGACCCGCCCCGCCGCCGCCAGGACGGCGCTGACCAGCAACGACACGAGCAGCAGGAAGACGGTCCCGAGCACCATCACGAACGGAAGCAGCCGACGGCGGAGCATCGGCCACCACGCCAGCCCGGGCCGCGACTTGACGTCCCAGATCGTGTTCATCGAGTCCTGCAACTCGCCGAACAGGCTGAACGCGGCGTAGATGAAGAAGCCCACGCCCACGACGGTGGCCCACGTCCCGCCGGACCCGTGGGCGTTGGCCCGGTTGAGCATGTCCTCGATCGCGCCGGCGGCCTCGGGCCCCAGCAGCGTCTGCAACTGTGCCGAGACCTCCCGGCGGGCCGCGGCCTCGCCGAACATCCACCCCGCCACCCAGACGGCAATCATGATCAGCGGCGCGATCGAGAAGGCGGTGTAGAACGCCAGCGCCGCCGACAGCCGCGACACACGGTCCTCCGACCACTCGACGAACGTCTGCTTCAGCAGATTCCAGACCGATCGCATGCGCACGGGCAGGACCTCCGTCGGGAACCGTCGCGAGCAAGGCATGCTCGACCCGTCATCCTGCGAAGGAGACGTGCCAGGGGCCGCCCGGCCCGTGGAATCGTACGCCGCCCCCGTGCGCGATCAGCGTCGCACGGGCCATGGTTCAACCCCGCATCGTTGGGCCCAGCGGTCGTAGAGCGACTTGAGTTCGGCCACCTTTTCGGGGTGGTTCGACGCGACGTCGTGCAACTCGGTGCGGTCTTCGGCGAGGTTGTAGAGTTGCCACTTCTCGCGGTCGGCGGCGATCAGTTTCCAGTCGCCGAGGCGTACCGCGCGGTTGCCTTCGTGTTCCCAGAAGAGCGGGCCGCGGTCGATCGGCTGCCCGTTGAACGCGGGGACGAGGCTCTTGCCCTCGGGCGGGACGATCGGATGGCCGTCGCGCTCCTTCGGGTACGTCGCGCCGGCAAGTTCAACCAGCGTTGGCATGAAGTCAATCACGTCGCCGACCTGTGACTTCTCGATCCGGCCAGTGCCTTGGATCCCGGCGGGCCAGCGGACGACGAACGGGGCCGAGATGCCCCCCTCTTCGGTCCAGTGCTTGAATCTCCGGAACGGCGTGTTCGAGGCGTTCGCCCAGGCGGGGCCGTAGCTTTGGAAGACCTCCTGCGGCCCGGGCATGAACGTGGGGTCGTTGCCGACGTGGATCGGGCGGCCGTCGCGGGTTTTGGTGGGGACGTCGTACCACTCGCGGTGGACGTTCTCGGCGCACCCGCCGTTGTCGGAGAGGAAGATCACGACGGTGTTGCGGTCGATGCCGCGGGCGTGCAGGGCGTCGAGGATGCGGCCGACGCCGCGGTCCAGCGATTCGACCATCGCCGCATAGACGGCCATCCGCCGGGCCTGCCATTCCTTGTCGGGGGCATCGTCCCAGTCGCTCAGCGCGCTCGCCCCTTCGTTCAATCGCGGGTAGTTCGCCCGCGGGGATAAGCCCCATTCGCGTTTCACCATCCCCATCTGCACTTGCCGCTCGAAGCGAGCCTCGCGGATCTTGTCCCAGCCGACGGCGTACGTGTCCTTGTAGCGGGCGACGTCGGCCTCGCGCGCCTGCATTGGCCAGTGCGGGGCCGTGTAGGCGACGTAGAGGAAGAACGGCTTTTTGTCGCCCGCGAATTGATCGATCAACCGGACGGAGTGGTCGGTGATGAAATCGGTATAGTAGAAGTCGTTGCCTTCGGGCCGGATCGTCTGCTCGTTGTGAACCAGGCCATACGGGTCGAAGTAGTTCTCGACGCCGGGGATTGTGCCCCAGTGTTCCTCGAAGCCGCGATTGCAGGGCCAGTTCGCTTTCGACGGGGAGATCGGTCCGTCGGCCTCGAAGTTCAACAGTCGCTTGGCCTTCGGCCCGCCGGGCGAGACGGTCAGGTGGCACAGGTGCCACTTGCCGGCCATCCCCGTGTGATACCCGGCGTCGCGCAGCACCTCGGCGATCGTCACGCACCGGTCGTTCAGTTCGCCGCGGTACGCGGGCTTGCCCAAGTCCTGGTTCATGGCGCCGATGCCGGCCTGGTGCGGATAGAGCCCCGTCATCACCGACGCCCGCGTCGGGCAGCAGCGGGCCATGTTATAGAACTGCGTGAACCGCACGCCCTCGCCAGCGAGCCGGTCGATGTTGGGCGTATGGATCTCGCCGCCATAGCAGCCCGCATCCGAGAACCCCATGTCGTCGGCCAGGATGAGCACGACGTTCGGCCGCGGGGACGGCGCACCCGTTTGGGCTTGAGCCCTCGTCGTACGAAACGTAATTGCGAGTGCAACAATCCCGATGAGTGCCGGCAGGCGCTTCGTCATTTGCATCGCCGGTACTTTCGGCAAAGCACGCGTGGGGTTCAAGCGCCTGACGCAGTTCGCGGAGATTGGGGCGCTCGTGGCGCAGGCAACCTGGCGGACCTTCGGTCCGACCGCTAC